>JAFARH010000392.1 GCA_019245555.1 Betaproteobacteria bacterium | reverse complement strand
CGGGATGCTCGAGCATGCCCGACTGGATGCCGGGCAGCGGCGCAATGAAGGTGAGTCTCACCGGAGCGGAGGAAGTTCCGGCCGTGTCCACGGGTGCGAAAGGCAGCGGCAGCTTCCGCGTCGCCCAGGACGGCACGATCACCGGCAGCGTCAGCACCGAAGGCATGCAAGGTACGATGGCGCACATCCATCAGGCAGCCAAGGGCCAGAACGGCCCGGTCATCGTTCCGCTGACAAAGAACGGCGATACCTACAGCGTGCCTGAAGGTAAGAAGCTCACGCCCGCGCAGATGGATGCGCTCAAGGCGGGCAACCTGTACGTCAACGTGCACAGCGACAAGAACAAGGGCGGGGAAATACGCGCTCAGTTGCAGCCCTAGCGCTACTCATCCTCGCATCAACTGCGGCCGCTCAATACCCTGAGCGGCCGCTGCGTTTAGTCGTACCGCAGGTTGCGGGAAGCGCAACCGACAACATCGCGCGCGTCGTAGCGCCCGGAATGGCGAAGGAGCTTGGCCAGCCGGTCGTCGTCGACAACCGTCCCGGTGGCGCGCTCACCATCGGCATCGACGCAGTCGCGAAAGCCGCGCCCGACGGCTACACGATCGGCGTCGGCCCGGTCGGCGCGCTCGCCATCACGCGGCACATGGTGGAGAAGCTGCCGTACGACATCGAGCGCGATCTGCAGCCCGTCGCACTCATTAGCACCGGCTACATGCTGCTCGCCGCGTCGCCGAAAGCACCGTTCACCAATGTGCGCGAGCTCATCGCCTACGCGAAAGCCAACCCCGGAAAGCTTTCCAACGCATCCTCGAGCAACGGCTCACCCGGTCATGTCAGCGGCGAGCTCTTCAAGTACATGACGGGCACTGAGATCGTCCACGTGCCGTACAAGGGCGGCGCTCCGGCCATCGCCGACCTCATCGCCGGCAACGTGCAGCTCATGTTCGAGAGCACGAATTCCATCGCGCCGCACGTCCAGAACGCCCGCATACGCGCTCTCGCGGTCACGGGCGCTCAGCGCGCGCACGCCCTGCCGCAGGTGCCAACGATGATCGAGGCAGGAGTACCTGGCTACGAAGTCACCGCGTGGAGCGGCATCATCGCGCCCGCGGGCCTGCCGCGCCCGATGCTCGACAAGTTGAATGCCGTAGTGAATCGCGTCATCGTCGAACCGCAGACGAAAGAGCGTCTCGAGCAGATGGGCAGCGAGGGCGGCGGCGGCACGCCCGAGGCATTCGGCGCGCTCATCCGGCAGGACTCGGCCAAGTGGGCCGACGTCATCAAGCGCTCCGGCGCGAAGATCGACTAGCTGCCCTACCTCATCGAGAACATCTTCTTGCCGGCGACCGGCATCTCCGCCATCAGGATCTCGCCGTTCGCGGAGTCGGTGATATAGAGCGTCTTGCCTCGGAATGCGACGTTGGTCATCAGGCGGTGCTCCTTGCCCGCGTGCACGAGGTGCGTCGGCAGGCAGTTCGAATCGAAGCGCCAGATGCCGACGCCGAGATGACACACGACCAATCCGTCCTCGTCGTCCATTTCAATGCCGTCAGGCCCCGCATGGCCGCCCGATAGATTGATTGCAACGCCGGTCTTGGACGGCGTACCGCCCGCCATAAGGGGCAGGCGCCAGATCTGCTGCGAGCGCGTGACGGCGACGTAGACCTGGCTGTTCTTCTTGTTGACGGTGATTCCGTTCGGCGAGGGCGCGTTGGCTACGAGCTTCTGCAGCTCGCCGTTTGCTCTCAGGCGCCAGACGCGCCCGGTCGGATCGCCGATCCCACTCTGTCCCTGGTCGGTGAAATAAAGGTCGCCGTTGTCGGCGAAGTGAAGATCGTTCAATCCCTTGAAGCTCTCGCTGAACGCGGTCCCAAGGACCTCCTCTACCTTCCCTGTCTTCGGATGCAAGGCGACGAGACCGCGCCGGTAGTCGCAGACGAACGCGCGCCCATCGCGGTGGAACTTGAGTCCGTTCGGCCATCCGTCGTATTGGGTGACGAGATCCCACTCGCCCTTGGGGTCGATGCGGAAGATCCGGCCGAAGGGAATGTCTACGCACCAGAGGTTGCCCTGCCGGTCGAAGGATGGTCCTTCGAGGAAGCTGTCCACCGCCGCACCCTGGCGGTTGGGATCGGACCACGCTGTGCGCCGGCGCTTGCGGAACTTGGGGGGCATCGAGGCAAAGCGCTGCACCTCGATCTTCTTGATGGGCTGGAATGGATTCAACATGGAATGCAGCGGAGAATAAGGGTGTTCGCCACTTGGTCGCAAACAACGTTTAGGGGAAATCATGAAACACCTTGCTTTTGTCCTGCTTGCCTTTTTCACCGCCAGCGCTTTTGCCCAAGCCAATGTCCGGGTGCGCGGCACCATCACCGCGCTGAACGGCGACGTCCTCAGCGTGAAGACGCGCGAAGGCAAGGACGTCAACATCCAGCTCGCACCCGATGCGCAGGTGGTGACGGCCAAGAAGACGACCCTCGCCGAGATGGGGCCCAATGCCTACGTCGGCGTCACTTCCGTGAAAGGGCCCGATGGTCACCTCGTGGCCAAGGAAGTGCACGCGCTCGGACCGCAAGTCCCGCAGATGCACGGCGCCTGGGACTCGATGCCAAACTCGTTCATGACGAATGCCAACATCACGCACACCGCTCAAAGCAGCGGCGGCAACGAGATCACTCTCAAATACAAGGACGGCGAGCAGAAAATCCTCGTCACTCCCGAGACCGAGGTCGTCACCTTTGTTCCCGGCAGCAAAGCGGATCTCAAGGCCGGCGAGACCATCTTCACCGGTGCACGCGTCGGCGACGACGGCAAATTCATGACGCAACGCGTCGCAGTCAGCAAGGATGGCGTCAAGCCGCCGCAGTAGCCTCGCGCTCGTCCTTCTCCTCGCCGCAACCGCGGTTGCGGCGCAGGCCCCGACGCGCGTGCGCGGCAGGATCACCGACGTGCAGGGCGACATGATCGCCGTCGACCAGAACGCGCACGTGCACCTCAACTCTCACGATGAGTTACCCCGGCGGCTCGCAGAAGATCGTCGTGCCGGAGAGCGCTTCCGTCTCGATGCTGGTTCCGGGCAAGCGCGAGCAGCTAGTGAAGGGCGCTCCGGTGAATCTGACGATGGATGGGAGCGGGATGGCGCTCCGCGTGCAGGTCAGCGCGCCTTAGCTGCGTTAGTACCGGCGATTCGGCCGAACACCGCTCCGTTGGTGAGGCCGGAGCCGCCGGGATAGTTGAACCAGAAGATCCCGCCGACGAGCTCGCCCGCAGCGTAGAGGCCGCGGATCGGTTCGCCGTCGGAATTGATCACCTGCGCGTCGGTGTTGATCTTCAGCCCGCCGAAGCTGAAGGTGATGCCGCAGGTCACCGCATAGGCCTCGAAGGGCGGCGTGTCGAGCGTGTTGGCCCAGTTGGACTTGTTCACCTCCAACCCTTCAGTGCGCCTTCCATCCTTCACGTTCGGATTGAACGGCACCTCGGTGCGCACCGCCGCGTTGTATTTCTTCAGCGTGTCGAGCGCTGTCTTCTGGTCGGTGTCGTCCATCTTCGAGACGAGTTCCTCGAGCGTGTTGCCGCTGATCTTCGTCACCTGACGGATACGGTATTCGTCGCGAAGCTGCGCCTTCACCTTTGCATCAAAGATCTGCCACGCGAATTGCTTCGGCTGCTGCAGGATCACCCTGCCATATTTCGCGTAGGTGTAGTTGCGGAAGTCGGCGCCTTCGTCGACGAAGCGCTTGCCCTCGGCGTTGATGTACACGCCCCACGGATACGAGTGCTTCTGGAAGCCGTCGCCGACCGCGAGGTCGCTGGTTTCCGGCGCATTGCGATCCCACGCGACAGCGTGCGATCCCGACCAGTTGCCGTGCGCCGCGGCGCCGATATCGAGTGCCATGCGGATCGCATCGACGGTGTTGAAGCGCGTGCCGCGCACCTTGGCGAGCTCCCAGCCGGGCCCCATGTAGCGTGTGCGCCATTCGGTGTTCGCCTGGAAGCCGCCGGCGGCGAGGACGACCGCCTTGGCTTTCAGCTCCTTCGTTTTCCCCTGGTGCTTGACGACAACGCCATGAACGCCGGCGTCGTCAGCGATGAGCGAGACCGCGCGAGCGCCGTACCAGATTTCTATGCCGGCCTTTTTCGCGAGCTGCGTCTCTGATTCGACGAGCCCCGGCCCACCGCCGACTGCTTCGACGGTGAGGCCGCCCCAGAACTTGAACTTGCCCCCGATCTTGAATGCCTGCCGGCCCCAAGCGGCGGTGAAGCGGACGCCTTTCTTTCGCATCCACTGCGCGGTCGGCAGGCTCTGTTTCACCAGGATCTCGGTGAGATCGGGATCGCAGCGGTACTCGGTGACGCGCGCCATGTCATCGAGGAATTGCTCCTCGGTGTAGGTGCCGAAGTCGGTATTCGCGATCTCTTCCGCAGAGAGATCGGGGATCAGCGTCTTGAGGTCCTGCGGGCCGGTGTAGGCAAGACGGAAGAGGCCGGCGGTGAAGCGCGAGTTGCCGCCCGATTCTTCCTCTGGCGCCCGCTCGAGCACCAGCACTTTGCCGACGCTTTCCCTCGCCGCGAGCGCCGCGCACAGTGCCGCGTTGCCCCCGCCGACCACGATGACGTCGTACGTCACTCTGCTTTTACTCCGGCTTTCTCGATCACGTTCTTCCAGCGCGCCTGCTCTTTCGCGATGAACTCAGCGTACTCCTGCGGCGTCGAGCCCACGGCTTCTGCGTCCTCCGCAGCAAAACGCGCAAGGAGCGCTGGAGACTTGGCTGCTTTCGCGGCCTCGTCGGCCAGCCGCTTGATGATCGCGGGCGGTGTCTTGGCCGGGGCGCTCAATCCATACCACTGCGAAGTCTCGAAGCCCGGAAAGCCCTGCTCGGCCACTGTGCCCACGTCCGGCAGCGAGGCGAGCCGCTTCGGCGTGCCGACCGCGATCACACGCAGCTTGCCGCTCTTCACGAATGACATGAGAGGCGGCGTTCCAGCCGAGGTGGCCTGAGTGCGACCGGCGACGAGGTCGATGAGGTTTGGCCCGGTGCCTTTGTAAGGCACGTGCTGGATGTCGATGCCGCTCACGAGCTTCAGATATTCCATCGCGAGATGGCCGGCGCTGCCGTTGCCAGCCGAGCCGTAGTTCAGCTTGCCGGGCTGCTTCTTGGCGAGCGCGATGAACTCCTTCAGGTTTTTCGCCGGCACGCTTTCGTGGACGACGAAGATGTTCGGCACCTTGGCGAGCAGCGACACGGGCGCGAAGTCCTGGTTCACGTCGTAGCCGAGGTCCTTTTCCATGAATGGCGTCATGGCGAGGCTGCCGACGTGAGTGATGATGACCGAGTAGCCGTCCGGATCGGCGTGCGCGACGTCGTTCATCGCCAGGTTGCCGCCGCCCCCGCCCTTGTTCTCGATGACGAACGACTGGCCGAGGTTCTTCTCCATCTCGGCGGCAAAGCTGCGCGCCACGATGCTGCTCGAGCCGCCGGGCGCAAAAGGCACAACCATGCGGATCGGCTTGGTTGGATACGTCTGTGCTTGGGCAGTGCCCAAAACGAGCAACAGCGACAGCGCTAGGTGTTTCATGTCTTTCGAACGTTAGAACTGGTAGCGGCGCAGCCCACCGTCGACCGGGATCACCGCGCCGGTGATGTAGCGCGCGCGGCGAAGCGAGGAAGGCGACGAGGTTGGCGAGATCTTCGGGCTGGCCGTATTCGCCGACCGGGATGTCGTGCTCGCTCTCATGCTTGCGGAATTCAGGCGAGTAGTTGCGCAGGATCTGCTCACTGATGATGCGGCCGGGCGGCACGCAGTTCACCGTGATGCCGTGCTTACCGACCTCGCGCGAGAGCCCCTTGGACCAGGAGTGCACCGCCGCTTTCGCCGCAAACGCACCGTTGATGCCTTCGGGCTCGGACTTGCCGGTGATGTTGATGATGCGGCCCCACTTGTGCTCGATCATCTGCGGCAGGATGCGCCTGGTGAGCTGGCGATGGCGCGTGAAGTTGAGCGTCAGCGCCTCTTCCCATTGCTCTTCCGTCGTCTCGAGGTTGAAGCGCCGGCTGCCGCCCGCGTTGTTGATCAGGATGTCGACGCGGCCCAGGCCCTTCAGCGCCGCATCGGCAATGCGCTGCGGCGCCTCGGGCGCTAGAAAGTCCTGCTCGACGATCACGAGCTTGCCGATCTGCTTCTGCAGGTCTTCCAGCAGGTTCTTCCGGCGCGCGGCAACCGCGAGCTTCACGCCTTCGGCGGCGAGCGCGACCGCGATCGCTCGGCCGATGCCCATGCTCGCGCCCGTGACGAGCGCGCACTTCCCCGCGATGCCGAGATCCACTAGGGCTTGAACTCCACGATGTGCAGGCCGGTGTCGGCGCGGTCGACCGCATAGATGTAGCCGCGGTCGTCGACCTCCAGGTTATTGGTCTGGATGGCGATCTTGCAGCGCTCGGCGCCCGAGGCATCCTTCACGCAGCGCTTGTCGGTCTTAGCCGTAGTGGCGGGAATGTAGTAGCCCGCCTCCTTCGGATGGTATGGATCACGGATGTCGATGGCGCGGATCCCGCCGTTGAACCAGGCGACGAATACATACTTGCCGTAGTACATCGGGGGCTGGTTCTCGTTCGACGAATGCGAACCGAAGCGCCCGCCGCGCGAGCAGAAGTTGCCGCTCGCCTCGGGCACATTGAAGGTCGAGATTACGACCGGCGTCTTCTCATCGGTGGCGTCGACGATCCAGACGAACTGCCGTGGTTCCTGGCATTCGTTGGCGAGCTCCTCATCGACCACCACGATGATGTCGCGCTTGCCTTGGTCCATGTCCTTGGCGAATTCGGCGACCTGCATGCCGGACACCGGCAGCGCAGTGTGCGCACCGTTATTCGCATTGAGGTCGAGGTGGGCGACTTCAGGCGCGAGCAGGTTCTCCGGCGTTGGCTCCGCCGGCCCGGAAATGAGCTTCTGTCGATCGACGATCTGCATCACGCCCGACTTGTTCGTGCCGTAGCCGAAGTAAATGCGATTGCCCTTCGCGCCGGTCGAGATCATGCCGTGCAGCTCGGTCGGCACAGGCCCGGTTGCGCCAGGCTGCTGGCCGACGAGCCCGAAGTTGCGGATGAAGCGCGGATGCGCCGGATCGGAGAGGTCATACACCTGCGTCATGCGCCGCACCCGCCAGCCGTCGACCCCGGAGACCAGGTATGCGATGCCGCTATCGCATTCCCACCAGCTCTTGTGCGTCCCCTTCAGCTTGTCGACGATGACCGTGATCCGAGTCGGCTTCTCGGGCGTCGTGACGTCCCACACCTCGTGGCCGAGGTTGCCGAAGGTACGGAGGAGATAAACCTTGCTCTTGTCTCCCTTCGGGAGCTCGGAGCCGTTGCAGACGCGAACCATCTGCGCGCCGCCCGACTCGGCGATGCCCGGCTCGCCGGGAATATGCGCGAGGTAGCGCGGCTTCTTTGGATCGGTCACATCGACAATCGACGTGCCGCTGTCCTCTTCCTTCTTCGTCAGCGGATTGATTGTCTTGCCGCCGTGATGGCCGACGTAGGCGATCCAGCGACCTTTGTTTTCGCGAACCAGCGGCTGGTATGCGCTCCTGCCCTGCAGGTCGTCATGGCCGAGAAGCACCATGTTCTGGGCGCTCGACCCGTGCTGCGCCCATGCGCCGGTGACGCTCAGGCTGAAAACGGCGGCGAAAAGCAATTTCCCCATTTGCGTTCTCCTCCGTGAAGGCGGCAATCGTAACCGATGACCGGGAGGCGGCATGCAGCTTGCGGTAGCCATTGGGTCTTCATTTCACTCTGCGGAGAATTCAAGATGATCAGGACCCTAATTGCAGCTGCGGTAGCCGCGGCCTTTGCGCTGCCGCTAACGTCGCAGGCGAGCGACAGCATCGTGGTCGCGCAAGACACCGGCGCGTCCAACCGGCAGGAAGGCGCGAACCCACCGGGACAGCCATCCCCCGGCGCGCCGCGCAGCTCGACGAGCGGCATGGACCGCGACACCGGCGCTGCCAACCACACCAACCCGACCGGCAAAGGCGGCAGCACCGCCGGCGCGACGAGCAACCGCGGGCGTTTCGAAGCGCTCGACCAGAACCATGATGGATTTATCTCGCGCGACGAGGCGAAGGACGCCCCCGAGCTCAACACGCGCTTCAGCGAGCTCGATGCCAACAACGACGGCAAGCTCTCCCGCGAGGAGTACAACGCCATGCACGCGAAGACGCGCGGCGCCAGTGGCGCGACGGGCGATAGCTCGACGAGCACCCGCACGGGTGCCCCGGACCAAGGTCCGGGCGCGCAGGAGCCTGCGAATCGCGCACTGGGCGCCGCCGGCAGCGGCCAGCCCGAGGGCGGCGGCACCTCGAGCACGACGAAGTAGCCATGACAACGCGCACCCGGACCGCCGTGTTCGTCGGCATTACCGCGTTGACGGCGGCCACCGGGGCGCTCGCCGGGCCGCGCGCGGAAAGCGCGCTCGAATGCGGCATCGCCGCCGACATGGCGGTGGTGGCGCATTCGCTGGCGCACGAGCACATCCAGCGGCAGAAGGCCGACACGATCATGGCGCGCATCTACGACGTGTCGAGCTCGGAGCGCGGCCAGGCGCTCATGAAGGAGATCATCGACGCTGCCTACGTCCCGACAGGACCGGTGGCGCAGTCGACCAGCCAGGAGTTCGCGCAGACCCTGTATTCCACCTGCATGAAGTCCGGTGGAGACATGGACCAGGTACTCGGCAGGAAGCTCTAGCCGAGTCTTGCTTCGAGCGCGGAGAAGAGAGCGCCGAGCTTCGGCGGGCTCGCTTCTACGCTGACGTTCACTCCCGCGTCACGCAGCGCGGCCGATGCCACCGGCCCGATCGATGCGACTACCGTGGCGTTCAGCGCCCCACGCAATGACTCGGCATTCTTCGCGACCGCAAAGAGATTGCGCGCCTGCTCGGCGTTGGTGAATACCACTGCGTCGATCTCGTGGCGCTCGAGCGCGCCAATCAGATCCGTGAGCGGCTTCGTGTCCGGCGGCAGCGACCAGCGGTAGGTCGGGATCTCGACCACCTCGGCACCTCGCGCCTCAAGCGCACGATCGAGCTCGGCGTTTGCAGTCCCGTAGCGCTGCACGATGACGCGCTCGCCTCGTAGTGGCGCATCGCCGATAGCCGCGAGCACTTCCTTCGTAGTGAACGGATCCGCCGCGCTCCGGTCAATGCGCACTTTCCGCGCGCGAAGGGCGCCGGTAGGTTTCGGCCCGCGCGCCACCACCGTGCTTTTCTCCAGCAGCCCGAGAAAGCGATCAGTCGCCCCTAGACCGTCCGTGGCATTGAACAAGGCGCGCGTCCCGACGCCGGTCTGGAAGATGGCGAGCTTGGCGGGTTTGCGTTCGAGCGAGGCAATGAGATCGGCAATCGCGCGCGAGTCGAGGTCCGGGACCTCTGCGAGCGCAGGTGCGGGGACCGGGATGGCGCCGCGCTGCGCCACGAGGTCGGCCATCTGTTGGCCCATGCGGGCCTCGAGGACGGCGATCCGCTTGCCGTTCACTTAGCTATGCGCGTATTTGCGAGAGCGAGGCGATCGGCAACGTTGCGCACCAGCGCGCGCGTGAGCTGGAGCTGAGCGCCGAGGCTCATCTTGTCGAGCGCCTCAGGCTGGAACTCGGCGATGAGCATGTCGGTGTGCGACTCGACCGTAGCGTGGCGCGCCTCGCCGCCGGCGATGTAGGCCATCTCGCCGATGAACTCGGCCGCGCCGACCATATTGAGAAGCCGCCCGCCGCGCACCACCTTTGCCTGCCCTTCGGCGAGGAAGAAGAAGCTGGTGCCCTTGTCCTTCTCCTTGACGATCGGCTTCGCCTTGGTAATGCGCGACCATTTGCCCGCGCGCGCGAGCTCCCAGATTTCCGCATCCGACAGTTGCGCGAGCATCGGCACCTTTTTCAGCTCGACATATTTCTCGCTGTCGGGGATCGCTCCCGGCGGCAGCACTTTCTGGCCGAGCTTGGAGAGCTCGAGAGCGAATTCGCCCCAGGTCGGATAGCGCTGCTGCGGCGTCTTCATCAGCGCGCGCAGCACGATGAGATCGACTTCCTTTGGCAAATCCTTGCGCGCCTCCGAAGGCGGCAGCGGGTCGTATTTGATGATCTTCTCGAGGAGCTGCTCGAGATTGGCGGCGATGAAAGGCTTCTTGCCGACGAGGAGCTCGTACATCACCACGCCCATCGAATACATGTCGCTGTGGAACGTGAGCTCCTTGTTCTGGATTTGCTCCGGCGACATGTAATAGGGCGAGCCCATCTGAGCAGTCTGCACGACCTGGCTCTTCTTCAGGATCGCAGCGCCGAAGTCGGCGATCTTCACATCGGTGCCCGAGGCAACCATGATGTTCGCTGGCTTGATGTCGCGATGGACGATGCCCTCTTTCGCCGCGTACTCGAGCGCGCCGCAGCACTTGAAGCCGATCTGCAGCACGTCGGCGACGGGCAGGAGCTTCTCGGGCGTGGAGTGCGCCGCGAGGTCGCCGCCGGTGACGAGTTCCATCGCGATGTGGCCGGAGTCTTCGCCGACGACGGCGTCGAGGATTGCCACGATATGCGGATGACGCAGCTTCCCGGCGAGCGAGGCCTCGTTGAGGAGCTGCGAGCGATAGACCGTGCCGAACTCCGGATCGCGGAATACTTCGGGCTCGATCGTCTTCAGCGCGACTTCCTTGCCCGTGAACGTGTCCTTCGCGAGATAAACCGTTCCCGTCGCGCCCTTGCCGAGCAGCTTCTGGATGTCGTACTTGCCGACCTGCAATGAGAGGTCGAGCGTGAATGCGGCGGGTTTGTCGCTCACGGGCCTAAGTTATTGATGCGTGGCGTGGTAGCTTTGCGGCCCAATGTACCTCAAACCCTGCGTCATCGCCTCCATTCTGTTCGCGGCGGCTCCGGTCGCCGCGCCGGTTCTCGCACAGGTGACCGTGCGGGAATACACGGTGCCGCGCGGCCACGGCATTCACGACGTATGGGCCGACGCGGCGCCGAACGGCCCGGTGTGGATCTCGGCGCAAGGCAGCGGACATTTGGGCATCCTCGATCCCAAGAGCGGGCGCGTCGATTTCGTTGCGCTCGGCAGCGGCTCGTCGCCGCACGGAGTCGTCGCCGCGCAGGACGGCTCGCCGTGGCTCGCCGACGGCGGACAGAACGCGATGGTGCGGGTGGACGCAAAGCCAGGGGCGGGCAAGGTCTTCACGCTGCTCGCGGACAGCGGCTACGCGAACCTCAACACCGCGAGCTTCGATCACTCGGGCGTCCTCTGGTTTACCGGCCAGAGCGGAATCTATGGACGGCTCGACCCGAAGAGCGGCGAGTTAAAGGTGTTCGATTCGCCGAAGGGCCGCGGCACCTACGGCATCCACACTACGCCGCAAGGTACGGTCTACTACGCCTCGCTCGCCGGCTCGCACATTGCACGCATCGATGTGAAGACGAGCGAGGCGACAGTCATCCAGCCGGCCACGCCGCGCCAGGGCGCGCGGCGCGTGTGGTCCGATTCGAAGGGCAACGTCTGGGTCTCGGAATGGAATTCCGGAAATCTCAGCCGCTATGAGCCAGCCACGGGTAAATGGTCGACGTGGCGCGCGCCGGGCGAAAGCCCGCATGTGTATGCCGTGTACGTCGATGAGACGGACAAGGTATGGGCTTCCGAATGGACCAAGCAGGTGATGCTGCGCTTCGACCCTCAGACGCAGAAGTTCGAGAGCTTCCATTCATCGAGTGACGTCTCGAACGTGCGGCAGATACACGGCCGGCGCGGCGAGGTGTGGACGCCGGAATCGGCCGCCGACAAAGTCGTCGTCTACAGGTACAACTCAGGTTCCAAATAGGTGTGGCGCTCCAGCCGCTGCGGCCAGTTTCTGCCTGGCCGCAGCGGCGAGCGCTTCCCGTCCCCTTGGGTCAGTGCAGTGAGCGAGCGAAGGTGCGCCCACGCAGGAAGTCGTACGCGTGCGGCTGGTCCTTCACGAGGTCCGAGATCGCGAGCGTGATCTCGTCGTAGATTTCGTCGTACTGCGAGTCGAGCTTCGGAAACACACCGATCTCGGTGACGAAGAGATCGGCATCCGGAATGCGCGTCTGGTCGAGGTCGCGCGGCAGCATGGCGCGGTCCTGAACCGAGAAACCGGTGAGCGCAGGGCAGCGCGAGAAGAGCAGCTTGATCTTCGCGTTGACGTCGGCCTCCAGGCGGACGAGGAGAGTGTCGGGGAGGCCGGGCTTGAATTCGAGGGTCTTCATCTGTAGCGCCTTCCGGTAACGCGATGTCACCGTGAATACTACAGACGGTTTGTTAAACGCGACATCGGGGATTACCCGAGCGCGACGACAGCTAAAACCCGAGAACGAGAATTGCTACACGAATGTGAAAACTGCTACGGCAGAAACACTGCTCAATGCAGTGTGCGGGCGAAAGTACGTCCCTTGAGAAATTCGCAGGCTTCCGGCTCTTCCTCGAGCACGTCGGCAAGTGTGCGAGCGATGTCCTGGAAGATCTCGCCGTACTGCTGGGCCGACAGGCGCGGCGCGATGCCGACGTCGGAGACGAAGAGCTCGTCGTTTTCGCTCCGCACCGAAAATCCCCAGAGCTCCGGGCAGCGCGCGAAGAGCGACTCGACCTGTAGATCTAGTTGAGACTGGATTTTCATGGCTCTACCGTATTCCCGGCAGATTGCGCGAGCGGTCCCATACCCCGGGCCCACCCGGCTTAGTCAGTGCCCCTACAATGGCGTCGTGAATGCGCGACATGCCTCCAAACTAAAGGCGTAGGACCTACAGGTCGCTTACGAATTGCTCCCCGGGGGCTTATCTTTACGATCGTTTTCAGGACGGAGATCGCAAGTGGGCAAATTTCTCATCACACCGCACTTCCGGCTGCACGAATGGGTAGCCGAGGAGAAGGGCTATTTCAAAGCGGAACGGCTCGATTACGAGTTTCGCGCTGCGTTCAAAGGCCAGGACCTGGCAAAGGCGCACGCGACGGCGAATAAGATTGGCGCCTTTCAGAACATCGAGGCGGGACGCGACAGCAACGTGAGCTGCGCGTGCCACTGGACGGTGAACGTGGCCGCATCGAAGGGCCACGCCAAGATGTATGCCGACGCGTATTCGGTTTCGCCTTCGGCGGTCTTCGTGCCGCCGGAGTCGCCGATCAAGAATCCGGAGGACCTGCGCGGCGTGCCGATCTCCGTCGGGCACCAGTCAGGCAGCCACTATTCGACGATCCAGGCGCTCGAGCAGTACATGCCGCTCTCGGACATCAAGCTCTCGTTCGCCGACGGCATCCTCTTCTCGCGCATGGAGAAGCTCTTCGACCGCAAGGTCCCTGCGGCCGCGGTCTTCTCAGGGCCGTACTACTTCCTCGAGCAGATGGGCTTCCGCAAGGTCATCGACAGCACCTTCATGATGGCTGCGATGCTGAACAACGACCCCAACCCCGAGGACGTCAAGAAGTATTACCGCGCGCTACGCAAGGCGCAGCGCGACATCGATGTGCGTCCCGAGCTCTACACGCACTATTACAAGAAGGAATTCCCGGCGCGGTTCATCCCGATGATGGACACGCGGCGCTGGGGGCCGGGCGAGCGCATCGTGTTCGAACCCTACACGAAGGAAGTGTTCGACGAGTCCTTCAACTGGATTCGCGATCGCGGCATCTTCGAGGGCAACGACATGGGCGCCGGCAAATACGAAGAGGCCTGCATTTCACTAACCTGAGCCTTACTGCGGCGTAAACCCGATCGCCTTCACGAGCGCTCCGTACTTCTCGTAGTCGCTTTTCAGGACGTCGGCGAAGTACTTCGACGGTTCGGTCACGATGATGAGGCCGGCCGCCACCATCTTCTCCGCCACGTCAGGATGCTTCATCGCGCGGTTGATCTCGTCGTTCAGCTTGTTCACGACCTCGGGCGGCGTGCCTGCGGGAGCGACGTAGCCGAACCAGCCGCGTGAGTCATAGCCGGGCACCGCGTCGGCAAAGATCGGCAACTCGGGCTTGTTCGGCACCTTCACCGGGTTCGTCACTGCAATCAGCCGCACCCTTCCCGCGGTGATCTGCGGCGACAGGCTGGTGTAGGCACCGATGCCGAGTTGTACCTGGCCACCCGCGACGTCGGTCGCGATTTGCGATGCGCCCTTGTACGGCACGTGCTGGAACGTGAAGCCGCCCATCGCCGCGAGGTTTTCGAAGGCGAGATGCGGGAAGCCTCCCTCGCCATTAGTTGCAAGCGTGAGCTTGCCGGGATTGGCCTTCGCCCATGCCACCATTTCCGCAGCGTTGTGGAACGGCACGTTCGGGCTCGCGATCACCGCGAGGTAGTTCGTCGCGAGCAGCGCGATCGGCGCGAAGTCCTTCAGCGGATCGTACGGAATGCTCTTGTACGTATGCGGCGCCACGACCATGTTGCCGCCCTGCCCCACGCCGATCGTGTACCCGTCGGCTGGCGCGTCCCTGAGGAGCGCCATGCCGATCTGGCCGCTCGCGCCCGCACGGTTCTCGACCACCATCGATTGCCCGACGCGCTCGGTGACCTTGGCGCCGATGAGCCGCGCCAAGATGTCGGCCGCGTCGCCCGGCGGATAAGGCACGATGACGCGAATCGGTTTCGTCGGGTATTGCGCCTGCGCCAGCGTTGAAAGCAGCAACACCGCCAGCGCGGCGATCGTTCTAAGCATCGCTCCTCCTATTTTTTTAGCGGGATTATCGGCAGGAGTAGATGCGCTTCCCGCTCCAGGTGCAAGGTCACCTTTCCGCCGAAGATCTGCGGCGGGCGATCCGTCTCATCCTCGTGCGTGAAGGGCCCGCAGCCCTTCATCGGGTTCTTCATGTTCGACAGTGATGCCGGTGCGTCGTCGTGCTCGTAGTCGCGGCCGCGGATGCTGAGCGCGATGCGATAGCCCTTCGGCACGACGATGCAGGTCGGCCAGATTTCGACGTCGAGCTCGACCGGCTGGCCCGGCTTGAGCGGCTGCTTCTCGTCATGCGTGTGCCACGGGCGGTACGGCAGGCTTTTCTTCGCGTCGATCTTGCGATGCGATGCACGCAGCCATCCCTGGCCGACCGGGGTCTTTGGATCGAGCGCGCCGTAGAAAAGCACTTCCTTCCCCGACGGCTCGAAGATGCGCAGAACGACAAAAAGATCGGCATCGCTCGTCGCCGACGACACCCAGGCCTTCAGCGCCGATGGCCCGGTGATCTCCGTTTCTCGCTCGGCGAGCATCAAGAACGTCACGCCATCGCCCATCGGATCGTAGGTCAGCGGTTTCGCGGATTTTGGCGCGTGAGTCGTGAGGCGCATGCCTTCCGGGTCGAGATGGAAACGCGTCCACTGGGTCCGCGCGAGCGGCCACTCGTTCTCGTGCCGGATCTCGAATTTCTCGCCGGGACGGCGCACGTTCAACTGCACGCGTGGTTGCTTGTCCCAGCCGTTCTCCTTGCCCTTGAGGAAATAGTCGAAGAAGCGCCGCTGCAGGTCGATGCCGTAATCCGTATAGAACGGCGCCCAATGCGAGCCGCCGTGCGCTTCGAGCCATTTCTGCTTCGAGCCGGCACGCATGAAGCCTTCGAAGTTGCCTCGCGTATGCAACCCCTGCCCGCCCCAGTTCGCTGCCGTGAGGAGCGGCACCGTGACCTTCGACAGGTCGGCCGTGCGCTCGAGGTAGTAGTCGTCGATCAGCTCGCGGGAAAGGAAGGACTGCCACATGTTCTCGCGGTTCTTTTCGAGTTGGGCTTCCGACAGGATCTCGTCGCCGCAGACGGGCACGCCGGTCACGGGATTCTTCTTGCCGCTATTGAAGCCGTGCTGCACGGTCTTCACCTGCATGTCCTGCCAGTTCTTGCGGAAGCTGCAGATGATGCCGCCGTGGCGCGCGCTCTCGCGGTAGGGATCGTTCCAGCCTTCCCAGACGCAAATCGCGGCAAGATGCGGCGGTTGCACGGCCGCGGCGCGCCACTGGTTGCTCGCGTAGTACGAGATGCCGTTCATGCCGACCTTGCCTGTGCACCACGGCTGCCGCGCGGCCCACTCGATGCATTCGTAAAGGTCGCGCGTCTCGCGCGCGTTGTTGTGACAGAGATAGCCCGGCGAGCGGCCCGCGCCGCGCGAATCGACGCGAACGCAGACGTAACCTTCAGGCACCCACTTCTCGGGATCGACGACTTCCCAGTTCTGATAGCGGTTCGACGAGCCCGCCACCGCATCGGGGTAGTCGCGCGCCATGATCTCCCACGCCGTCTTGTATCCCTCCTGGAACGCGAGCCCTTTGCCGTACGGACCGTAGCTGAGCAGCACTGGATGCTTGCCCTCGTCGGGGCGATAGACGTCGGCTCGCAGCTCGAGCCCATCGTCCATGCGAATCGGAACGTCCCAGTCGATCTTCATTTGTAGTCAGGCGGTGGCGTGAATGGACCGGTAATAAGCGTAGCTTTCCGCGCGAGCGCGAGGAGTTCTGGTTCGCTCCAGCGCTTGCCCACGAATTGAACGCCGATCGGCAGGCCGTTCTTCGACCTCGTGAGCGGCACCACCACCGACGGGCTGCCGGTCATGTTGAACGGACAGGTGTAAGCGGTTCCGGCAATGAAGTAAGGCACTTTAGTACCGTCGATGTCGATCGGCGTGCCGAATGGCACGTGCGGAATAGCGGGACTGACGGTGACCGGGCAGATGAATGCGTCCCATTGCCCGAAGAATTTTTCCAGCGCGGTGATCAGCCGATCTCGCCGTGTCAGCGCCGCCATGTAATCGGCGACCGTCGCCTTTACGCCCTTCGCCGAACCGCGCGCAACCGCCCAACGATCACCCAGCGTTGCATTCAGCGCCGCGACACGCTCGCGGCTTCTTTCCCCGCCCGTGGCCGCACGCTCGGCGATCGCTATCTCGCCCCAGGTTTCCCACGCTTCGTCGAAGCTGAAGCCGTCCGGATTGCGCTCCTCGACCTTGCACCCGGCTCGCGCTAGTTCGGCGGCGAGCTTCTGGATGCCTTCGCGCGTGTCGCGCGTGACGGCGATGCCGCCGAAGTTCGTACTCCATGCGAAGCGATACGAGCTGAGCGCCCGCTCCGGCGCGTCGTGCCACGGGACGGGTGCGAGGTCCCATTCGGCGTCGTCGGGGCCGGCGATAGCTTTTGTGATCAGCGCGAGATCGTCCACCGACCGCGCAAGCGGCCCGAGCACGTTCTGGTGACGCACGGCGCGCGACTCGCCCGGTGGCTCGGGGATGTGGCCGGTGTTCGGAATGCGGCGCTCGGTCGGCTTCAATGCGAAAAGGCCGCAGAAGTGCGCAGGCGTGCGGACGGAACCTGCGAGATCGCTGCCGACATCGAAGGCACTCAGCCCCGCGGCTACCGCCGCCGCGCCGCCGCCGGTCGACCCGCCCGGCGTGCGCTCCAGGTTCCACGGATTGTTCGTGCGACCGAAGATCGGGTTGTCGGCCCGATAGTCGGAGGAGAGTGGGGGCACGTTCGTTTTCCCGAGCAATATCGCCCCGGCCGCACGAAGCCGTGCGACTGCTGGTGCGTCACGTTGGGGGATGTAGTCCTTCAAGGGTGGATGACCGCCGGTGGTGCGCATGCCCGCGGTTTCCAGCGCGTCCTTGATCGTCATGGGTACGCCATGCAGCGGCCCCCACACTTCACCGCGCGAGAGCGCGGCATCCGCGTCGCGCGCGCGACGTTCCGCGC
The DNA here is from genome assembly GCA_019245555.1 of Betaproteobacteria bacterium. GTDB lineage: Bacteria > Pseudomonadota > Gammaproteobacteria > Burkholderiales > SG8-39 > SCGC-AG-212-J23. Next base: position 571 of record JAFARH010000392.1, on the reverse strand, counting down.
CGGCGGAATCGAGCGTGCAAACGGCATTCAGAGACGGGTTGTACTTTGCGATGCGCGCGAGATAGAGCTCGACTAGCTCCGATGCGCTCGCGCGGCGCGAACGAATCGCGGCGGCGAGCTCGCCGGCGCTCGCGAAGGGATCTAGCGGCACGCGGGCATTCTAGCCCGCGGGGTCAATGCAGCGTGCGGACGAAAGTCCGGCCGCGCAACACGTCTTTCGCGCTCGGCCGCTCGTACATGAAGTCGAGCAGCGCAACCGCGATCTCGTTGTAGATCTGCTCGCACTGCTCGGCGTTGATGAACGGATAGACGCCGATGTCGGTGACGACGAGCTCGCGCTCGAGCGCGAGCGAACGCAGTTCCTCGGGCAGCGCAGACGAATCCTGTACGGTGAATCCCTGCAGATGCGGGCAATGCTCGAAGATGGTCTCCAGCCGTACGGCGAGGTCTTCCTCGACCGGCGGCTGCTCGGCATTAAGGCTTCCTAGCTGAGCGGGCTTCATGGTCCCCTAAGCCGCAAGGAGCATGCCCACGTAGGTTCCTATCGCGCCGGCTTTCAGTGCAAATAGCG
>JAFARH010000271.1 GCA_019245555.1 Betaproteobacteria bacterium | reverse complement strand
TCGCACCGAGGAGTGGCTGCTCGACGATGATGCGCGCGAGGGCCTCGCGGGTGAGCACGGCGCAAAGGGTGGCGCCGACAGCGACGCAGGTGGCGAAGCGCGCCTCGCCGTCGATCATCGACATCTCGCCGAGCGTATGCCCGCCCTCCACGGTCGCGAGCAGCTGGGGCGTGTTCCAGCGGTCGCGTTTGAACACCTCGACCTTGCCCTCGATCAACATCAACATGAAGTCGCCGCCCTGGCCTTCACCGATGATCTCCATGCCGGCTTCGGCGCGGTAGACGTCCATGAAATTTGCGAGCGAGTTCACTTCCGGGTGCGAGAAATTCTCGAGCAGCGTGCATTTCGGGATGAGGGCCTGGATCCGCGCCGCGAACTGCGTGGCATCGCCAAGGAACTCGAGGTGATCGAGCTGCGGCGGGCGCGCTGACATGGCCCGGCGATTATGCCGAAAGCGCTCTGGCTACGCTCGCCGCTTCCGCACCGCTTCCGCAAGGGTTGCAAGCACTGCCGCGGAGTCTTCCCAGCCCAGACAGGCGTCGGTGATGCTTTGTCCAAAGCGCAGCGATTTCCCGACGGCGAGGTCCTGGCGGCCCTCGACGAGGTGCGACTCGACCATCACGCCGATGATGCGCCGTTCTCCTTTACCGAGCTGTCCGGCAATATCGCGCGCCACCTCCGCCTGGCGGCGGTAGTCCTTCGCCGCATTGGCGTGCGAGCAGTCGATCATCAGCCGCTCCGGCAGTCCAGCCTTGGAGAGCTCGGCGCAGGCGGCCTGGACACTCTTGGCGTCGTAGTTCGGTTCCTTGCCGCCGCGCAAGATGATGTGGCAGTCCTCGTTGCCCCGCGTCTCCACGATCGCGACCTGGCCGCTCTTGTGCACCGAGAGAAAGTGGTGCTTCTGCCGCGCCGCGAGGAGCGCGTCGACCGCGATCTTTACATTGCCGTCGGTGCCGTTCTTGAAGCCGACCGCCGCCGAGAGTCCCGAGGCGAGCTCGCGGTGCACCTGGCTCTCGGTGGTGCGTGCGCCGATAGCCCCCCACGAGACGAGATCGCCGATGTACTGCGGCGAGATCACGTCCAGGAACTCGCAGCCGGCCGGCATGCCTGCCTGGTTGATCCGAACCAGCACATCGCGCGCGATGCGCAAGCCCTCGTTGATGCGGAAGCTGCCGTTGAGATACGGATCGTTGATAAGGCCCTTCCAGCCCACGGTAGTACGCGGTTTCTCGAAGTAGACGCGCATGAGCAATTCGAGCTCCCCTGCATGGCGCTTTCGCTCCGCGGCGAGCCTTTCCGCATAGGCAATTGCGGCGGCGGGATCATGGATCGAGCACGGACCCATCACCACCAGCAAGCGGTCGGAGCGCCCCTGCAGGATCTGCCGCACCTGGCGGCGCGTCTCGGTGATCTGCGCCTCGACCGGAGTGCCCTGGATCGGGAAGAAGCGGATCAGGTGCTCCGGGGGCGGCAGCGGGACGACGTCCTGGATCCGCTCGTCGTCGGTGAGCGAGGTCTTGTCCGCGGGGAGCGGTGAGTAGCTGTCGAGTGGCGGTGTCATTTCGGTCTCCCAAAAACAAAACCGCCAGGCTTTTGGCGCTGGCGGTTTTGTGTGGATTCGTTAAGGGTGAGCTTAGCCGGTCCAGTCCGCCAGTAGGCAGTGGAAGTAAAAGAAGAACCCGAAATACCGGCGAGTCGTCATTGGCGCTGATTCAAGCATGAATTACCCGGCGAGTCCAATAGTGCTATACGCCTTTGGTCCGATTTACGGCCCCTGCCGCTCCGACTAGCTTGCGGCAAAGGGGGAATCGATATGACGCTGAATCGGCATCACATTGCGCTAACTGCGGCAGTGCTTTTTGCCTCCATGCTGGCCGCACCACGGGTGCACGCACAAGACGCAAAGAAGGCACCGGCGCCTGTCGTCTACACGGTGGGCAAGGGTGAGACGATCATCACGATCGCACAGAAGGTGCGGTATCCGAAAGCGACAGAAAATCAGATG
>JAFARH010000182.1 GCA_019245555.1 Betaproteobacteria bacterium | reverse complement strand
ACTGGGAGCGATTGTCGTCGGCACTCGGGCGTCTCAACGAAGCACCGATCCTGATCGACGAGACCCCGGCGTTGAATGCGATCGAGGTGCGTTCGCGAGCAAGGCGGCTGATGAAACAGTACGGCAAGCTCGGCCTCGTCATCGTGGACTACCTGCAGCTCATGCAGGCCTCATCGCAGGGCGAGAACCGCGCGACCGAGATCTCGGAGATCTCGCGTTCACTGAAGGCGCTCGCCAAGGAGCTCGAGGTGCCGGTGATCGCGCTGTCGCAGCTGTCGCGCGCGGTGGAGCAGAGGAATGACCGCCGGCCGATGATGTCGGACCTGCGCGAGTCGGGCGCCATCGAGCAGGATGCCGACGTGATCCTCTTCATCTACCGCGAAGAGGTCTACTCGCCGGACAAGGAAGAAGCCAAGGGCCGCGCCGAGATCATCATCGGCAAGCAGCGTAACGGCCCGATCGGCCGCGTCGACCTGACCTTCCTCGGGCGCTTTACGCGCTTCGCGAACTTCCAGGATCCGAACGCGTTCTAGCGTCCGGTCACGCGGGTTACTTCTTGGCCGCGGTCCAGTTTCCGCTCTGGCCTTTGTCGTCGCGGAACGTGCCGCTCATCTGCCGGCCGCTCACGGTGCCGGTGAAGTCGCGGCGCACGCCCTTGTCGTCGACGTAGGCGAAGCCGATGTTCGCGCCGCGCAGGTGCGCTTCGCGCAGGCCGCCCTGGACGTTGCTGCCCAGCGCGACGGTGCCGTTGATCTTCTGGAACGTCTGCTCGAGGTTGAGCTCGGTCTTCGCGCTACCGGTATCGAGGTTCCAGGTGCCCATGACGTTCGCCGGCACGATCCAGAAGTAGGCGCGGCGGCCGTCCATGGTGGAGATCTCGTCGGCTTCCCAGTCTTCCATCGTGAAGGAGTGCGACACGACGCGCGTGCCGGGCTTCATCGACAGGAGCTGCGGACGCAGCCGCATGTTGAGCGCCGGCAGGAGGTACAGCGTGATCACCGTCGCCTGGCTGAAGTCGGTCTGGAAGATGTCGGCTTTGCGGAAGCTCGCGCGGTCTGACACGCCGGCCTTCTGCGCGTTGTCCTGCGCAAGCTTCACCATGTCCGGGTTGTATTCGATGCCGAGCGCCTTGGCGCCGCGCTTCGCAGCAGCGATCACGATCTTGCCGTCGCCGGAACCGAGGTCCATGTGGAAGTCGTTCGGCCCGACCTGCGCCATCGTCAGCATCCGCGCCACGACCTCGTCGGGCGTCGGCACCCAGATGACATCCTTGCCGGCCTGGCCGACCTGTGGTTCGAATTTCTGCGCGGAGGCCGCGAAGGGAAGGGCGAGCGCGGCAAGCAAAGCGAGGGTGCGAATCATGGCGTCTGGGGAGAGGAAATGAGAGCGGCGGAATGTAGCAGAAAGGCCCATGACGGTGGCGAAACTGGCCTTTCTGCGGGCTGACTAGCTACAGCACCTCGGCGGCATGATCGGCGAGGCGCGAACGCTCGCCGCGCGCGAGCGTGATGTGCCCGGCGTGCGCCCAGTCCTTCATGCGATCGACGACGTACGTGAGGCCCGAGCTGCCCTCGGTCAGATAAGGCGTGTCGATCTGCGCGATGTTGCCGAGACACACGACTTTGGTGCCGGGTCCGGCACGCGTGACGAGCGTCTTCATCTGCTTCGGCGTCAGGTTCTGTGCCTCGTCGATGATCAGCCACTTGTTCACGAAGGTGCGGCCGCGCATGAAGTTGAGCGACTTGACCTTGATGCGCGAGCGCACGAGATCGCGCGTCGCTGCTCGGCCCCATTCGCCGCCCGATTCGTCGGTGGCGTTCAGGATGTCGAGGTTGTCCTCGAGCGCGCCCATCCATGGCGTCATCTTTTCTTCTTCCGTCCCCGGCAGGAAGCCGATGTCTTCGCCGATCGGCACGGTGACCCGAGTCATGATGATCTCGGAGTAGCGCTTCTCGTCCAGGACTTGCGTCAAGCCCGCAGCAAGCGCGAGCAGCGTCTTGCCGGTGCCGGCCTGGCCGAGGAGTGTGATGAAGTCCACCGCCGGCTCCATCAGCAGGTTGAGCGCAAAGTTCTGCTCGCGGTTGCGCGCGGTAATGCCCCAGACCGAATTCTTGGTATGCGTATAGTCGCGCAACGTCTCGATCACCGCGACGCGGCCGGACGTTTCCTTGACGAGCGCATAAAGCGGCCGTTCCTGCGCCTCGTCGTAGACGAACTCATTCACATGCAATTTCGACACCAGCGGTCCGCGCACGCGGTAGTAGGTGTGGCCGTCCTTTTTCCAGGACTCGACGTCGCGCCCGTGCGTGTCCCAGAAATCCTTCGGCAGCGCGCGCACGCCGGTGTAGAGGAGGTCGGCATCCTCCAGCACCTTGTCGTTGAAGTAGTCCTCGGCAGCGAGCCCGAGCGCCCGCGCCTTGATGCGCATGTTGATGTCTTTGGAGACCAGCACTACTTGCCGGTCGTTGTGCTTCTCCTGCAGCGAGCGGACGACCGCGAGGATCTGGTTGTCCGTCTTGCCGGAGGGAAGGGTGGCGGGCAGCTGGCCATTCATCGCCTCGGTCTGCAGGAAGAGGCGCCCGCGCGCCGACTGGCCGTCGCGGGTCTTGATCGCCAGGCCGCCCTTGATGTCGTCGCCGGTGACGATCTCGTCGAGGAAGCGGCTCGCCTGGCGCGCATTGCGCGCGACATCCGACAGTCCGCGCTTGTGCTGGTCGAGCTCCTCGAGCGTTGCGATCGGCAGGTAGAGGTCGTGCTCGTCGAAGCGGAAGAGGCTCGTCGGATCGTGCATGAGGACGTTGGTGTCCAGCACGAAGAGCTTTTTGACTTTGGGTTTTCGGGGGGATCGTTTCACGGCGGGGGAGAATGAAGACGAGGACTCTACAACTGCGGCAGGCTGCTCGACATCATAGGGCTTTAACAAAGTTCAATACCTCCTCTGCGTGGCCAGGCACTTTCACCCCGCGCCATGCGCGCGCGAGCTTCCCCTTCTCGTCGATGACGAAGGTGCTGCGCTCGATGCCGCGGACCTTTCTGCCGTACATGTTCTTGTCCTTCATGACGCCGAAGGCATTGCAGACCCTCTCGTCGGCGTCGGACAGGAGCTCGAACGGAAACTTCATCTTGGCCTTGAAGCCCTCGTGCGACTTCACCGAGTCGCGCGAGATGCCGTAGATGTCGGTGCCGGCGCGCCGGAACTGGCCGTGGCGATCGCGAAAATCCTCGCCTTCGCTGGTGCAGCCGGGGGTGTTGTCCTTCGGGTAGAAGTAGAGCACCAGGCGTTTGCCGCGCTGGTCCTTGAGCCGAAACGTGCTGCCGCCGGTACTAGGAAGACTGAAATCCGGGACCGGCTTGCCGAGCGTTTCCAGAGGTTTTAATTACCCTTCTTAGCAACGTGCTCTAACGCTTTCAGTAGACACGTTTTC
>JAFARH010000332.1 GCA_019245555.1 Betaproteobacteria bacterium | reverse complement strand
CGTCGATTCGATCCACGCAGTGGGTGATGTGACGAATCGCATCAACCTGACGCCAGTCGCGACCGCGGAAGCAATGTGGCTTGCGCGCACGCTCTTCCGCAATGAGCCGACGCCGGTCGACCATGAGAACGTGCCGACCGCGGTGTTCGCCAATCCGAACCTGGCCACGGTCGGCCTATCGGAGGAGAAGGCGCGCGAGCGCCACGGCGAAGTCGATATCTACAAGGCGTACTTCCGCCCGCTCAAGCTGACGCTGACGGAGAAGAAAGAGCGCGTCTTCATGAAGCTCGTCGTCGATCGCAAGAGCCAGCGCGTGCTCGGTGCGCACATGATCGGCATCGATGCCGGCGAAGTGATCCAGGGCATTGCCATCGCCATCAAGATGGGCGCGACCAAGGCGCAGTTCGACTCGACGCTCGGCATCCATCCGACGGTGGCCGAGGAGTTCGTCACCATGCGCGAGAAAGCATCGTGATCCGGCTCGTCGTTTTCTTGCTGGCGATCAATGCGGTCTACGCCGCCGATGGCCAGCCGGACGCGACCACGCCGGACGGCGCGCGCTATTACGGCGCGCTCAAGAACGGCAAGTTCGAAGGCCACGGCAAGCTCGAGTGGGAGAACGGCACCGTCTACGAGGGCAACTTCCAGAACGGCGTGTTCAGCGGGCGCGGCCGGCTGCGCGCGAGCGACGGCCGCTTCTACGCGGGCGAGTTTGCCCGCGGCCAGTTCGACGGGCGCGGCCGCTTCGAGGCGCCGACCGGCGAGATCTACGACGGCGAGTTCGTGAACGGCGAGTTCACCGGGCGCGGCACGTACAGCCGGCCCGACGGCGCGCGGTACAGGGGCGAATTCGTCAAATGGCGCCTGCATGGCGAGGGGCGCTTCGTCGATCCCGCCGGCAACATCTACGAGGGCCAATTCAAGGATGGCGCCTTCGAGGGCCAGGGAACGCTTACCTACGCCAACGCGCGTCCCGACGGACGCGCTGAAGTGCGCGGCAAGTGGCACGAGTGGCAGCTCATCGACGACACCGACGGCAGCCAGGGCGCCCCGGCCGACACGCTTGCCGAGACTGCGCTCTTCAACCAGCGGCGGCTGCTGGACGAAGCCCTCGCCTCGATCCAGCCAGGGCGTCCCGGCGTGATCGACATGTATGTCCTCGCCGTCGGCGGCGACGGCTCGCTGGAAGTATTCCGCCGCGAGGCCGAGTACGTGCGGGCGGATTTCGATCAGCGCTTCGGCACGAAGGGACGCTCGATCGCGCTCGTCAACAGCCGCCGCACCGCGGCGAGCGCGCCGATGGCCACCGTGCTCTCGATCGGCGAGGCGGTGAAGGCCATCGCGACGAAGATGAATCGCGACGAGGACATCCTCTTCATGTTCCTCACCAGCCATGGCAGCCGCGATCACGAGTTCTCGCTGCAGCAGAGCTCGATGAAGCTCCGCAACCTGCCGGCGCGCGAGCTCGGCCACCTGCTCAAGGAAAGCGGCATTCGCTACAAGGTGGTGGTCGTTTCGGCTTGCTACTCGGGCGGCTTCATCGAGCCGCTGCGCGACGACGGCACTCTCATCATCACCGCGGCGCGCTATGACCGCAGCTCGTTCGGCTGCGCCGACGAGAACGACTTCACCTACTTCGGGCGCGCCTTTTTCAAGGAAGCCCTGCCCGCCAGCCGCTCGTTCCAGGACGCCTTCTCCAGGGCCGACGCCCTCGTCGCCGAATGGGAACGCAAGGACCAGCCCGGGCAGGACCGCTCACTTCCGCAGATCTACACCACCCCCGCCATCAACGCGCAGCTCGCGCGCTGGTGGGCGTCGCAAGCGAAGTAGCTCGGCTCGTTTTTTGCAAGTGTGGCGCCATGCCGCGCCACGAATCCGTCTGGTCTGCCACCGCCGCGCTCCCCGAATGCGGCCCGATCGATCAAAACCTCCACGCCGATGTCTGCGTGATCGGCGGCGGCATCGCGGGCCTGAGCACCGCGTACCACCTTAGCAAGGCTGGCCGATCGGTCGTCGTGCTGGACGACGGGCCGCTCGCTGGCGGCATGACCCGCATGACCACGGGCCACCTCGTGAACATGCTCGACGATCGGTACTTCGAGCTGGAAAAGCTGCGCGGCGAGGAAGCCATGCGTGTCGCCGCCGACAGCCACACCGCAGCGATCGATAGCATCGACGAGATCGTGCGCCGCGAAGGCATCGACTGTGACTTCTCGCGGCTCGACGGCTACCTCCTGCTCGCCGATGGCGACAAGCCGGCCACGCTCGAGCGCGAGCTCGACGCAGCGCATCGCGCCGGGCTGAAAGGCGTGGAGCGCGTGGCCCGTGCGCCGTACCAGTGGGACACTGGCCCGGCGCTGCGCTTTCCGCGCCAGGGCCAATTTCATCCGCTTAAGTATCTCGCCGGGCTCGCCGAGGCCATCCGCCGCGAGGGCGGCCGCATCTTCTGCCACAGCCATGCCGACCATGTCGAAGGCGGCGTGCCGGGACTCGTCCATGTCGGACAGCATGTCGTCACCGCCGATGCGGTGGTGGTCGCGACCAACGTGCCGGTGAATAACCTCCTCACCCTTCACACCAAGCAGGCGCCCTACATGACTTATGTCATCGGCGCGCGCGTGCCGGCGGGCTCGGTGCCGAAGGTGCTGGCGTGGGATACGGGCGATCCGTATCACTACCTGCGGATGCAGGACGATCTCTTGATCGTCGGCGGCGAAGACCATAAGAGCGGCCAGGCGCACGACTCACCGCAGCGCTATCGCAATCTCGAGGCTTGGGCGCGCCAGCGTTTTCCGATGATGCAGGAGGTGGCATTCATGTGGGGCGGGCAGGTGATGGAGCCTGCCGACTATCTCGCCTTCATCGGCCACAACCCGATGGACCACGACAACATCTTCGTCGCCACCGGCGACTCGGGCATGGGCCTCACGCACGGCACGATCGCCGGGATCCTCCTCTGCGACCTGATCCTCGGCCGCAAGAATCCCTGGGAGAAGCTCTACTCGCCCTCCCGCGTGCCGCTCAAGGCCGCTGCCGAGCTCGCGCGCGAGGACCTCAACATGGCTGCGCAGTACAGCGACTGGCTCACCGGCGGCGACGTGCCTTCAGTCGACCTGATCCCGCGCGACAGCGGCGCCATCGTGCGTCGCGGGTTGGAGAAGATCGCCGTCTACCGTGACCCGGAAGGCGTGCTACACGAGCGGTTTGCCGCGTGCCCGCACCTCGGCTGCATCGTGCAATGGAATCCCGGCGAGAAGACGTGGGACTGCCCCTGCCATGGCTCGCGCTTCGACGCCACGGGGCACGTCATCAACGGGCCGGCGAACCACAATCTCCTCTCAGCCAAGCGACCGGACCACAAGCGAGCCGCCTGAGGCGAGCAGGATCACCGCAACCACACGCATCAGCATCTCGCGCGAGATATGCAGGTAGGCGTGCCGCGCGACCCACATGCCGAGCAACGCGGCAGGCACCGCCACCAGCGCGGTGAGCCACACCTGCTTATTCAGCAGTAACCCCGTGATGAAGAAGGCGATGACGCGCACGGAGATGCTGGTCATCGTGCAGAAACCCATCGTCGCGCGGAATTGTTCTTTCGTCAGTCCGCGGTGCGATAGATAGATGGCGTACGGCGGACCGCCTGCGCCGAAGAGCGTGCTGGTAATGCCGCCGCAAAGCCCGGCGACCCACCCCCAGCCGCCTGCGACGACCCGCGCCGGGCCGTGGCGCACGAGGCTGTAAAGCGCGTAGGAGAAGACGAATGCCCCGAGGAGGAACATGCCGGCGGCACGCGGCAGGTTGACGAGCAGCGTAACGCCGAGCGCCGTGCCGAAAAGAATCATCGGCACGAGGCGCCACCATTCATTGCGCGCCGCGTTGCGGGGATTCTCGAGTCCGACGCTGAATGCCGTGGAAAGATCGACCAGCGCGAAGAGCGGCAGCGCGAACTGCAGCGGCACGAACTGCACCGCGATCGGGATCGTGACGAGCGCCGAGCCGAAGCCAGTGATGCCGACGATCAGCGCGCCGACGAAGGCGAGCCCTGCGAGGAGTGGCGTTTCAGAGACCACTAGAATTACGGACGTTGTTCAGAATTAATCAGTAGTTCGCTCGCGCTCCAGCGGTTCATCGAGCGCAGCTTCGACACGTACCGCGTGAAGGGGAGCCCGTAGCGCGCTTCCAGCTTCTCGGCCCGTGCGCGCAGCGTGCTCCACGCCACGCTCGCCGGCGCGCCGCGGAAGGCAAAGGCGAGGATGTTCGGATCGTAGAGCGCCGGCATGGCGAGCACGGCGCCGCCGAAGGCGCACTCGAGGCGCTGCAGGTTGAGATCGAACTTAGGGTCGTCGTTCATATAGTTGACGACCACTA
>JAFARH010000054.1 GCA_019245555.1 Betaproteobacteria bacterium | reverse complement strand
CTGTGCCGTCGGCGCGCACGATTTCGTGCTCGACCACGAACGATTTGCCGCCAAATCTTCCGATGCGCGAGCGTACCTCGCACTGGTCGCCTTGCGCTGCCGGCGCCATGAACTCGCACTGTGCGGAAACGAGCGGCATCGCCATGTGGTTCTCGCGCATCCATTTCGATCCGTAGCCGACGCTCTCAAATAGAGTCCAGCACGCCGCATCGATCCAACGGAAATACGTCGGGTAGAAGATGATCCCCGCGGGATCGCAGTCACCCCAAAATACCTGGCAGGGCAGCCGGCTCACGATCGACTGGAATTCCGATGCGTCGCTCATAGGAGGCGCCGATTATAGGCAGCGATTGACACTCTCCAGAGGTGTGGGCAGACTCCCACTTCCGCGCCGATTTGATGTTCAGCTTGCGGGCGCGTAATAAATCCGGCTAAAGAGACGCATCGCTCCGAGGAAGTAAAGCGGGCCCGTTTCTGCCGAAAGCTGAACGGGCTTTTTTGTTTGGAGCGTCCGTGCCGCTGTCGTCGCATGCTGCCCGCCTAGAAACGCTGCTCTCGAGCCGCATCTTGCTGCTCGATGGCGCCATGGGCACGATGATCCAGCGCGCGCGGCTCGCCGAAGAGGATTACCGCGGCGCCCGGTTCCGCGACTGGCACCGCGAACTGCGCGGCCATAACGACCTCCTGTCGCTCACGCAGCCGCGCCTCGTGCGTGACATCCACACGCAGTATCTGCAGGCGGGCGCGGACATTATCGAGACCAACACCTTCAACTCGACGGCGATCGCGCTCGCCGATTACGGCATGGAATCGCTGGCGCGCGAATTGAATCGCGCCGCGGCTGAGCTCGCTGTCGAGGCCGCACGCGAATGGGAAGAGAAAGCGTCGGGGAAACCGCGCTTCGTCGCCGGGGTGCTCGGCCCGACGAACAAGACGGCTTCGCTTTCTCCCGACGTGAACGACCCAGGATTCCGAGCCGTTAACTTCGACGCCCTGGTCACCGCCTACGGCGATGCGGTCGAAGGCTTGCTGGAAGGCGGCGTCGATCTGCTGCTGGTCGAGACGATCTTCGACACGCTCAATGCCAAGGCGGCGCTCTTCGCCATCGACCAGGCTTTCGAGCGTCACGGCGCGCGATTGCCAGTCATCATCTCCGGCACGATCACCGACGCCTCCGGGCGCACGCTCTCGGGCCAGACGGCCGAAGCGTTCTACAACTCGGTGCGTCACGCCCGCCCGCTAGCCATCGGTCTCAATTGCGCGCTCGGCGCAAGGGAGCTGCGGCCGTACGTCGAGGAACTGTCTAGGCTCGCCGAGTGCTTCACTTCCTGCCACCCGAATGCCGGCCTGCCGAATGCATTTGGCGAGTACGAGGACACGCCCGAGTCGATGGCACGCCAGCTCGGCGACTGGGCGAAGGCGGGGTGGATCAACATCGCTGGTGGGTGCTGCGGCACCACACCAGAGCACATCGCGACCATTGGGGAAGCTCTAAAGGACATCGCACCGCGCAAGCCCGCGACGCGCCCCACGGCGCTGCGGCTTGCAGGAATGGAGCCCTTCAACGTCGACGACCAGTCGCTCTTCGTCAACGTCGGCGAGCGCACCAACGTCACCGGATCTAAAGCCTTCGCCCGCCTCATCCTCGCCGGCGACTATGCCGGCGCACTCTCCGTCGCTCGGCAGCAGGTCGAGAACGGCGCGCAGGTCATCGACGTCAACATGGACGAGGCGATGCTCGACTCGGAAAAGGCGATGACGACGTTCTTGAGTCTAGTCGCCGCCGAGCCGGACATCGCGCGCGTGCCGGTGATGCTCGATTCCTCCAAGTGGAGCGTGATCGAGGCCGGACTCAAGTGCGTGCAGGGCAAGCCGATCGTCAACTCGATCTCGCTCAAGGAAGGCGAAGAAACGTTCCTGCATCACGCCAATCTCGCAAGGCGCTACGGCGCGGCGGTGGTCGTGATGGCGTTCGACGAAAAAGGCCAGGCCGATACGCTCGATCGGCGCACGGCCGTGTGCGAGCGGGCGTACAAACTCCTTATCGCGCACGGTTTCCCCGCCGAAGATATCGTATTCGATCCGAACATCTTCGCCGTGGCGACGGGCCTCGAAGAGCACGCCCGCTACGGCATCGATTTCATCGAGGCAGTACGCTGGATCCGCGCCAACCTGCCGCAGGCCAAGACATCGGGCGGTGTTTCGAACTTCTCGTTCTCGTTCCGCGGCAACGATCCGGTGCGCGAGGCGATGCATACCGCGTTCCTCTATCACTCGATCCGGGCTGGGCTGTCGATGGGTATCGTCAACGCCGGGCAGCTCGGCGTCTACGAAAAGCTCGATCCAGAGCTGCGCGAGCGGGTCGAGGACGTGATCTTCAACCGCCGGAGCGATTCGACCGAGCGGCTGGTTGAAATTGCCGGCCGCGTCAAAGGTGCGGCGAAGGAAACGAGCAAGGATGAAGCGTGGCGCACGGCGAGCGTGGAAGAGCGGCTATCGCACGCACTGGTAAACGGCATCACGACTCACATCGTCGCCGACAGCGAAGAGGCGCGCCTCAAGTATCCGCGGCCGATCCAGGTGATCGAAGGACCGCTTATGGACGGCATGAACATCGTCGGCGACCTATTTGGCTCTGGAAAGATGTTCCTGCCCCAGGTGGTGAAGTCGGCGCGAGTCATGAAACAGGCGGTCGCGCATCTCGTCCCGTTCATTGAGGCCGAGAAGGCCAAGTCCGGCGAAGCAGGCCGCGCGAAGGGTCGTATCGTGCTTGCCACAGTGAAGGGCGACGTGCACGACATCGGCAAGAACATCGTCGCCGTCGTCCTCCAGTGCAACAACTACGAAGTCGTCAACCTGGGCGTGATGGTTCCGGCGCAAACCATCCTCGAGACCGCGCAAAAGGAGAAGGCGGACGCGATCGGACTCTCCGGTCTCATCACACCATCGCTCGAGGAGATGGCGCACGTTGCGCGCGAGATGGAGCGCGGCGGCTTTGCGCTCCCGCTCCTCATCGGCGGCGCCACCACCTCCCGTGCGCACACGGCAGTGAAGATCGCGCCGAACTATTCAGGGCCAGTGGTCTACGTGCCCGATGCTTCGCGCAGCGTGCCGGCCGTGCAAGGACTACTTTCGGATGGGCGCGACGCCTATCTGGCGCAGGTGCGCGCGGACTACGAAAAGATTCGAGTGCAGCACAGCCAGAAGGCAGGGCCCGGACCGCTCCATCCGATCGCCGAAGCGCGGCGCCTAGGTCACCAGATCGATTGGAAGAGCTACCTGCCGCCGCGGCCGAGGAAAACGGGCGTGACGCCTCTACGCGACTACCCGGTTGAAGAGCTCGTCGAGTACATCGACTGGGGACCGTTCTTCCAGGCTTGGGAGCTTTCCGGCGCCTATCCACGCATTCTCGAGGACCGCGTGGTTGGGACTGAGGCGAAGAAGCTCTTTGCCGATGCGCAGGAAATGCTCAGGCGAGCGATAAGGGAGCGCTGGATCGCCGCGCACGGTGTGTTCGGCATCTATCCGGCCGTGCAAGTCAACGGCGACGATATCGAGCTATACGCCGACGAGACGCGCCGGGCTGTGATCGCGACCTGGCATAACCTGCGCCAGCAGAACCACAAGCCGCAGGGCCGCGCCAACCTTTGCCTCGCCGACTTCATCGCGCCCAAAGCGAGCGGGGTTGCAGACTGGATGGGTGCCTTCGCCGTCTGCGCTGGCGGGTTCGATGAGCGGGTGCACAAGTTCGAAGCGAGCCACGACGATTACAACGCGATCATGCTGAAAGTACTGGCCGATCGGATTGCGGAAGCGTTCGCCGAGCGCTTGCATGAGCGCGTGCGCCGGGAATTCTGGGGGTACGCAGCGGAAGAGAAGCTCTCGAAGGCCGATCTCATTGCCGAAGCCTACAAAGGCATAAGGCCTGCGCCGGGCTATCCGGCATGCCCGGATCACCGAGCGAAGGCTGCGCTATTCCGGCTGCTCGATGTGGAGCGCAATGCCGGGATGCGCCTCACGGAATCATTTGCGATGCTGCCCGCATCCGCGGTCTCCGGCTTCTATCTATCGCACGAACAATCGAGCTACTTCGCAGTGGGCAAGATCGGCCGCGACCAGGTCGAGGACTACGCACGGCGGAGCGACACTTCCGTTGCGGACACCGAAAAGTGGCTCGCGCCGATCCTCGCCTACGAGCCGCAGGCATTACCGCTCGGCGCGTAGCTATAATCGACGCATGGGAAAAGGCGACAAGCGAACACGGAAGGGCAAGATCTACAAAGGCAGCTACGGCAAATCGCGGCCCCACCGGCAGAAGAAAAAAGCCAAGAAGTCGGGCTGACTATTCCTCGCGGCGGCCGACCGGCAGCCCGAGTGCTTTGAGCTTGCGGTAGAGGTGCGTGCGCTCGAGTCCCGAGCGCTCGGCGACGCGCGACATGCTGCCATGCTCGCGCGCGAGCAGATTCTCGAAGTACACCCGCTCGAACGCCTCGCGCGCTTCGCGGTAGGGACGATCCAAAGCGATTTCGGGAATCGGTCCCGGCGTGCCGCGGGCGCCGAGCACGCGCTCGACGTCGTGCAGCTGAATTTCTTCCTCCAGCGTCGTGAAGGCCAGATCCTTCACCACGCTTTCAAGCTCGGCCAGGTTGCCGGGCCACGAGTGGTGGCGCAGGGCATTCAACGCCGCGATCGCCAGGCGTCGTGGCGGGCACGCGCGTGCTTCGACGAGCTGTGCCAGCATCAGCGAAGCGAGGTCCGGTACGTCCTCGGCGAACTCGCGAACCGTTGGAAGCTTGAGCGTGAGCTCGGCAAGGCGCGTGCAAAGCTCCGCGTCGAATTCATGCTTCTCGACGAGCGTCCGCGTATCGAGCGGTGAGAACGATACGACCCGCGCTCGGTACTTGTCTGCGCGTGGCAGGAGAAATTCGAGGTGACGCTGCTCGGTGCGTTCGAGCCGGCTCAAATCCGGCAGGAACAGGACGCCGCCCGCGGCCTTGCCGAGGAGCTCGGAGGGTGGCTCGGCAAGCATCTCCGCACCGGCAATGAACGGAGCTCCGTTCGGCACGAGAAGTCGCGCGAAAAGCTCCGCACGCATGCCGCGTTCGCCGCGCAGCATGAGTGGCGCAGCGAGCTGAGCCAGCTGGCCGAGTCGCTTCTTGGTATCGGCGAGCACACCGGAACGCCCGACCGCCGCGAGCGTTAGCTGCGGTGAAGGGGTTGCCTCCGGATTGCGCAGCGCGCGCTTCACCGTAGCGAGCAGCCGCTGCAGCGCGATCGGCTTCTCGAGGAAGTCGAGCGCACCGATGCGCGTCGCCTCGACCGCCGTCTCGATGGTGGCGTGACCCGACATCATTACGACCGGCATGGTGAGCTGGCCGCTCGCTGCCCATTCCTTGAGGAGCGTGATGCCGTCGGTATCGGGCATCCAGATATCGAGGAGCACCAGGTCGGGACGCCCGCGTTCGCGGATGCGGCGCGCATCGCCTGCGCTCTCGGCGAGCGCGACCTGGTGGCCCTCGTCCGCCAGGATCTCCGAGAGGAGTTCGCGGATGCCGACTTCGTCGCCGACAACGAGGATCTGTGCCATCAGGCAGCCTCGGCGAGGGGCAGCAACACTGTAACCGACGCGCCGCGCGCCGGCTGGTTCTCGATCGCGACGCTGCCGTGGTGCTCGTCGATGATCTTCTTGACGATAGCGAGCCCAAGGCCGGTGCCACGGGGCTTAGTGGTAACGTAGGGCTCGAAAATTCGGGCCATCAGCTCCTCGGGAAATCCGGCACCGTTGTCGGAGACGGCGAGCCGTACACCGTCGTCGGCGAGAGCGGTGCTCACTTCGATCGCCGGCGCACGGGCATTACCGCGCATGTTCTCCAGCGCGTCTTGGGCATTTTGCACGAGGTTGTGAATGACTTGGCGAATCTGCGCGCCATCGGCCCAGACCGGCGGCAATTCGGGCGCGAGTCGCTTCGTGATCGGCACCCGTGAATTCTCGTACAACGCGAGCACCTCACCCACCAGTTGATTAAGATCCAAGCGCGTCGGCTGCGGCGCGGGCAGGCGCGCGTAATCGCGGAAATCATCGACCATCGCCTTGAGGGCCGTCACCTGGCTGACGATCGTGCTGGTGGAGCGCCGCAAGGTGTCGGCGTCATCGGGCGAGAGATGATCGCCGAGCTTCATTTCGAGCCGCTCCGCGGAGAGTTGGATCGGCGTCAGCGGGTTCTTGATTTCATGCGCCAGGCGCCGCGCCACCTCCGCCCACGCTGTCGCACGCTGCGCATTGATGAGCTGCGTGATGTCGTCAAAGACCAGAACGTAACCGCCGCCAGTCGATTGCGGTAGTCGCGCGCCGCGCGCATGCACGGTCTTCGGCGTGCCCTTCAGTTGAAGCTCGAGCTGCCAAGGCTTGTCGCCGTGGCCGCGGAACTCTTCGCGCATCAGGTCGGCGAATGAATCGAGCTCCGCGCCGAGAATCGCCACCGCGCCGTGGTTGGAGATGGAGAGTCCCAGTTGCTGATCGAAGACGAGCACGCCAGCCGAGAGGTTAGCGAGGATGTTCTCGAGCCGCGCCTTTGCCGACTCGAGTGCGACCCGGTTGGTGTCGAGGATACGCCGCGCTTCGTCGAGCTGACGTGTCATCGAGTTGAACGATTCGGTCAGCACGCCGAGCTCGTCCCGACTCGTGACGGGCGCTTGGCGCGAGAAGTCGCCGCGCACCACGGCTTGCATCGCTTGCGCCAGAGTGGCGAGAGGTTCCGCGAGAAGGTTGGACTGCGTCACCGCGACAGCCACGGCGACGAAGAGCGCCATCAGTAGAGCGAAGCTGAGCGTCACGACGTAAATCCGCTTCAACCCGTCGCGGGCGAGCGCGAGCTCGCGATAGTCGCGATAAGCGGCTTCGACCGCTTCGGCGTTCCGCGCGAGATTTGCCGGCACCGGCGCGCGCAACTGCAGGAAGCGCGGTTCACCCGCGAGCGTCAGCGATTCGATGGGTACGATGGTGCGCAGGCCCAGCGCGCCGCCCGGGAGCGCATCTATCGTGGTGTAGCCGCGCTGCAGGCGGGCAGTCCGCAGGATCGATTGGCTGGGCAGTTGCGGGATGAGCTTCGACACTTCGTCGGAAGCGCTCGCCTGGAGCTGACCGTTCGCGCCGACGACGAGCGCTTCTTTCACGCCGGCCTGCAAGCGCATCCGTTCAAGTCGAGGAACGACTTCCGTGCCGCGCATATCCGCGAGCTCGAGCGCCATGCTGCGTGCTTTAGTCTGCAATTCCACCAGCATCTGGTCTACGGCTTGCTGTCCGAGGTTGATACCGCCCTCGAGCGCTGCGTCGACCTTGACGTCGAACCATGATTCGATCGATCGCGTAATGAACTGGACCGATACGGTGTAGACGATGAGTCCGGGCAATACGGCGAGCGCCGCAAAGCGCAGGAAGAGGCGCAGCGTGAGGCGGGTGCCGAAGACGCGCGCCCGGTAGCGGCGTGCCATTGCGAGGAGCTGATAGCTCACCACGCCGGCGAGCAAGGCCGCGAGCACCGCGTTGAGGGCGAGGAGCAGCGGGTACTGCTGCGCGAAGAACGTCGTATCGCTGCTTGCGGTGGCGAGAAGGAAGAGACCGACCGCCGCGACTGCGCTGCCGATGATTAGGAGGAGCTTCATCGATCCGGTGCCTTCGGTTCTCGGCTTTCGACCGGCGCCGGCAGTTGGCGTGGCGATTTCACGGTGAATCGCCTCCACGGCGAATCAAGCTGAAGATCGCGACTGGTGAGGGCGCTCAGCTGGAAAGGCTTCGGCAGTAGCGTCGGATCGAGTCGCATACGCACCGCGGCGTCGTAATCGGCCTCGTCGAACGTCACCGTGCGATCGACCACCAGCCAGTTGCGAATGCGCTTCAGCACATTCAACGCTTCGTCCAGAGTGGCGAAGCTCTGCTGCAGCAATCCCGTGGAAAGGCGGTATTGCCGCGAGAGCGCGTGATAGGACAGACGTATCTGCAATCGCTTGGAAGCCGCGCTCTCGTCGAACCAATACCAGCGACGCCGCGTCAACTCGAAGTCCACGCGGAAGTACAGTGGCACGCCGTTCGCCACGACGTCCGAGAGCCGCGGGCTTAGCTCGAAATCAAAATCCGCATCGAGCACCAGGCCTTCCTCGGTGGTACGCAACTGCGCATCGCGTACTTCGATGTCGTCCGCGTAGACCGGAGACGTAGCGAGAAGCGCAAGCCATGCGACGATGACGGCAAAGGCTTGCATCGCCTTCACCTTAGGTCTGCTTCTGGATCAACGCGTAATAGAAGCCATCGTGCTCGGCATCGGGCAGCCACTGCGCGCGAGCGCCATCAGGCAGTGGGAGCTGCCGTGCTGTCTTTTCGCTGGCGACAAAGGCTGCCACAACCGCTTCATTCTCCTCGGGAAATATCGAGCACGTGGCATAGAGCAATTTACCACCCGGTGCCAGCACCCGCCAAAGCGCAACCAGGAGATTGCGCTGTTGGTCGGCGAAACGCGCCAGATCGTTGGCTCGACGCAACCATTTGATGTCTGGGCGGCGGCGTGCGATGCCGGAGGCCGAGCAGGGAACGTCGGCGAGGATGCGGTCGAACGGACGACCATCCCACCATTGCTGCGGCTGGAGTGCATCGCCATTAAGAGTTTCCGCACGCAGGCCTAGGCGATCGAGTGTCGCACCGATGCGCGCGACTCGCGTCACATCGACGTCGACCGCGGTTAATGCGACATCCGCAAGCTCTAGCATGTGCGCCGTCTTGCCACCCGGAGCCGCGCAAGCATCGAGCACGCGCTGGCCGGATCGCAAGTCGAGGCAATGCGCGGCGCGCTGCGCGCCGAAGTCCTGCACCGAAACGTCTCCCGCTGCGAATCCTGGCAGTCGATCCACGGGCAACGGATTTTCGAGTAGCAACCCCTCGGCGCCGAGGCGCCTTCCCGCGATGTTTTCCGACGTCAATCTCGCTTGGTACGCGTCGATGTCAATGCGACGCCGATTCACGCGCAGCGTCATGGGCGGGTGCGTATTTCCTGCAGCGAGAGCGCTCTCCCATTCTGTTGGATAGGCGCGACGCAGCAGATCGATCCACCAAAGCGGATGCTGATACCGCGCTTCCAACTCGTTCGCGAGCTGCGCTTCGAGCGCGGTTCTCTGGCGCAGAAAACTGCGCAGCAGACCGTTGACATAGCCTTTCGCGGGCCATTGCTCGAGTAGTCCGCAGGCCTTGACCGCCTCGTCCACAGCCGTGTGCTCACTGTAGCGCCCAGACTCCAAGGCATAGAGAGCCGTCCAGAGAAGCGCCTCAATGACAGCGTCCGGGCGGCCGCGGCGCGACAGTTGCACAACGATGGCCTGTCCGCGTCCATAACGACGCAGCGTTTCATGGGTGAGATCGATCAGCGCACCGCGCGAGTCCTCGCGCGTCTTGTCCATCCCTTCGGCGAGGCTGCCGCCCGAGGCGACATGCGCCACGATGCGCGCTGCTTCCGCTAGCTGCACCGCAAGCGCCGCGGACTGCTTCATTCGAAGCGCATGCCGTTCTCGATGCGGTGGCCGCGCAGAAAGTCGGACGCTGCCATGCGGCGACCGCCTGCGGGTTGCAGTTCCTCAATGGCTAGTACGCCGGAGCCGCACGCGACGTGCAGTCTTTTCGCATCGGTGATCGTGCCGGGTGCGCCGGAGCCGCTTCCAACGTGGACGCGCCAAACTTTTAGCGACTCGCCCTGGAAGCGAGCAACCGCGCCGGGCGCGGGGCGGAATGCACGCACGACGCGTTCAAGCTCGGCCGCACTCCGTTTCCAGTCCAGTTGGGTCTCGCTCTTGTCGATCTTCGCGGCGTACGTTGCTCCCTCGGCCGGCTGCGGTGTAGCGTGCGCAGGCAGGGTAGGGAGAACCTCTATAAGCAGTTCGGCGCCCAGGTCAGCAAGCTTGTCGTACACACTGCCGAAATCATCGTTTGCGCCGATCGGGATAGCGCGCGTGGCGAGCACCGGGCCTGTGTCCAAGCCCTCGTCCATCTGCATTATGGAGACGCCGGTTGCAGCGTCACCCGC
>JAFARH010000015.1 GCA_019245555.1 Betaproteobacteria bacterium | reverse complement strand
ACACTCGGCGCGACGGCGAGCAGGAGCACGACTTGGCCTGGGTGTTCGAGACGTTCCCGCGCCTGAAAGAGCGGCAGACGCAGCTGGCGGGCACCATGTCCGGCGGCGAGCAGCAGATGTGCGCCATCGGCCGCGCGCTCATGTCGGGACCGAAACTGCTCCTGCTCGACGAACCATCCGCCGGCCTTGCGCCCGTCGTGGTGCAGTCGATCTTCGACCTGGTGCGGCGAATCTGCGCGCAGGGTTACACCGTGCTCATCGTCGAGCAAAACATCCGCCAGGTGCTGAAGGTTGTGAGTCGCGCCTACCTGCTCGATGCGGGGCGCATTGTCCAGAGCGGAACCGCGGCAGAGCTGCAAGCGGCGCCCGAAATACAGAAGGCGTACCTGGGCCTGTGAGCGACGTCTTCGACATCTTTCTGCTCGAAGCCGTGCTCAACGGTTTGCTTCTCGGTGGTTTGCTGGCGCTGCTATCGCTCGGCCTCAACCTGATCTTCGGCGTGATCGACGTCGTCTGGATCTGCTACGCCGAACTCATCATGTGCGGCATGTACTGCGTGTACTACCTGCACGTGCAGTACCACTGGCCGCTACTCCTCGCGATGCTCGCGGCAATCGGGGTCGTGGCCTTCCTTGGCTACGTCCTCCACCAATTCGTCATCCGGCCGGTGCTCTCGGCCGAGCCGATCAATCAGCTTCTCGTGACGGGCGGAGTGCTCTTCTTCCTGCAGGCGGCGGCAACGCTCGCGTTTGGCATCGAGTTCCGCAACCTCGGCGTGGCGCTGCCGTCGGTGCAGCTCGGCGAGATGTCGTTCTCCGGCGCGCGCCTCGTCGCGTTCGGCGTCGCGCTTGGCGGCGTGATTGGTCTCTACTTCCTGCTTACGCGGACTTATCTCGGCACTGCGATCCGCGCGATCAGCCAGGATCGCTCGATCATGCCGCTGATGGGCGTCGACCCGGCGAAGATCTTCGCGCTGACGTCCGCTATTGGCGGAGGGCTGGCCGGACTGGCGGCGTGCCTGCTCGTGCTGCAGTACGACGTGCATCCGGCGATCGGGCTTTCGTTCGGGCCGATCACGTTCCTGATCTGCGTGCTCGGCGGCCTGGGCAACATGCTGGGGGGATTCATCGCCGCGTTCATCTTTGCCCAGTTCATCGCGGTGGGCGGCTTCTTCTTCGCGGTGGAGTGGGGCTATGTGATCGCCTTCATTTTCTTCATCGCGGTGATGTTCTGGCGACCGCGGGGGATCTTCGGTAAATGAACTACCCGCTTCATTTGGCCATCCTGGTCCTGCTCTGGGGCTACATCTATACGAGCTGGTCGCTGATGGGCCGGCTCGGCCTCGTCAGCTTCGGCCACGGCGCATTCATGGGCATCGGCGCCTACACGGTGGTGATGCTCTGGAACTCGTACAGCCTCTCGCCCTGGATTGGCGCCTTCGTCGCGCTTGCCCTGAGTGCAATGGTCGCGGTCGTGATCGGCTATCCGTGCTTCCGTTTCCGCATCGTCGGCCACTACTTTGCGCTAGTGACGCTTGCCCTTTCGGAAGTCGCGCGCCTGATCATCACCGCAGCGCGGGATACGACGGGCGGCTCGCTCGGCGCGACGCCGGTGACCGCGCTGCACCAGGGAAACACGATGGCATTCGGCGCGCTCCAGTTCGCCGGCAAGGAGATCTGGCTCGTGATCGTGTTCGCCTTTTGGCTCCTCGGGCTCTGGGTCTGGCGGATGGTCGACCGGAGCATGGGGCGCCTTGCGCTGCAGGCGATCAGCGAGGAGGAAGAAGCCGCCGCGTCGATCGGCATCCATGTCACGCGCGCGAAGCTGCGCATCACCATCATCTCGGCGCTCATGACCTGCGTTGGCGGCATCCTCTATGCGCAGTACCAGCTCTACGTGAACCCAGACACCGTCTCCGGCATCGCCATCAGCCTGCAGATGGTCTTCGGCGTGATCGCCGGCGGCATGTTCGTGATGCTCGGGCCGACGGTCGGCGCCGCGTTCACGCTGCTACTGGCCGAAGGCTTGCGGCTCGCGTTCGGCAACCGCTATCCGGCGCTCGACACCACGATCTACGGCGTGATGCTCGTCCTCTTCATCATCTACATGCCGAAGGGGATCCTCGGCGCCGCGCTGGACGCTTTCCGGCGCAAGCCTCAGTCGGCGCCGTAAGGCGTCTGGCTCTTCTCGAGGGCGTCGTTGCTGCGCTCGATCGGCCGCTCCTTATTGCGTGGGCGTGGCGGGACGCTCGAGCCACCCGCGGCGCTGCGTTCTTTCGCGATGCAGTCATCGCGCAGCTTCCCGCTGAGCTCATCGCAGCGCTTCCGGCGCTCGGTCGAAGACGTCTGCGAATCATCGTTCGGCACGCCGGCCGTCTCGCCGGGGACGATCGAGCCGCCTTTCACTGCGCCGTCCATGGGACGGCTGCCGTCCTGGCTCATGCCCGGAGGCGTGTTGCCCCGCGTCGAATCGCCCGTCTGAGCGAGCGCGAAAGCAGGGAAGAGAGCGAGTACGAGGATCAACGGGCGCATAGGCACCTCCATCCCGAAACAGGAAGCAATCTGCGTTCCGGCCGGGCTATCATCGGTCGGTGGGGAGCACATCCGGCACGCCGCAGCTTGCACAAAATGTAAGGCGCGTCTCGCGCCTCGAGCTCCCGGGCGCGGGGCAGATCACCGTCGAAGGCAGGTTTGCCTACGTCGGCCACATCACCAACCGGCAGCAGCTCGGCACTTCGATCCTCGATGTGTCCGATGCGCGCAATCCGAAGCTGCTCAGTCAGATCAAGGTCGACGAGCCCGACTCGCACAGCCACAAGACGCGCGTCATCGGCGACCTGATGATCGTCAACGTCGAGCAGAACATGGGCGCGGCCGGCCGCAAAGGCGTCGACGGCAACGCCGAGCAGACGTCGTACGACCACGGTGGCTTCAAGCTCTACGACGTCTCGGACCGCACGAAGCCGAAGCTGATCAAGCACCAGAAGACCTGGGGCCGCGGCGTGCATCGCTTCGACATGGATGAGCACTACGCCTACATCTCGACCGAGATGCAGGGCTACGTCGGCAACATCCTCGTCATCTACGACATCCGCGATCCGGCCAAGCCGCAGGAAGTGTCGCGCTGGTGGATGCCGGGCCAGCACACGGCCGGCGGCGAAAAGCCGACGTGGGTGGGGCGGCGCAATCGCTTGCACCACGCACTGCGCTTCGGCGACGAGCTCTTCGCCGGCCTTTGGCATGGCGGCATCGCGATGATCGATGTCAAAGACATAAAAAAACCGCGCACGCTCGGCTCGTACAACTATCACCCGCCATTTCCCGAGCCATCGCATACGTTCATGCCGGTGCCCGACAAGATCAACGGCCGGCGCGTCGCGGTGGCGATCGACGAAGAAGATCACGCTCACAGCGCCGAGGAGCTCAAGACGCGCAAAGGCCGGCCGCACGGCTGCCTGTGGACCTTCGACGTCACGAATCCAGCGGAGATGAAGCCGCTTGCCATCTTCGAGGTGAGCGAGCTTGACTCGCCCTGGAGCCGCGCCACGCCGGCCCGATTCGGTGCGCACCAGTTCCAGGAGCACATGACGGGCACGCTCGTCTATTGCGCGTGGTTCTCGGGCGGCCTGCGCATCGTCGACGTGGCCGATCCGAATGCGCCGCAGGAAGTGGGCTGGTTCATTCCCGAACCGGCAGCGGGGAAGGCAGCACCGCAAACGAACGACGTGGATGTGGATGAGCGCGGGCTCGTCTACATCGTCGACCGCTATACGGGTTTCGACATCCTGGAATTCGATTGGCGACACTGAAGGGCAAGGTGTTGTTCATCACCGGCGGCAGCCGCGGCATCGGGCTTGCCATTGCCCTGCGCGCGGCGCGCGATGGCGCACGCATCGCGATCGCGGCAAAGACGACCGAGCCGCACCCGAAGCTGCCTGGAACGATTCACACGTCGGCCGAGGAAGTCCGCAACGCAGGTGGGGAAGCGCTTCCCATCCAATGCGACATCCGCGACGCGGAGCAGGTCGAGAGCGCCGTCGCGGCGACGGTCAAGGCGTTCGGCGGTATCGACATCTGCGTAAACAACGCGTCGGCGATCAGCCTGACGGCGACCGCGGAGACGCCAGTCAAGACGTTCGACCTAATGAACCAGATCAACTACCGCGGCACCTGGCTGACCAGCCGCGCCTGCCTGCCGCATCTACTCAAGGCGAAGGCGCCGCACATCCTCACACTTTCGCCGCCGCTCAACATGAATCCGAAATGGTTCGCACCGCACACAGCGTACACCATCGCGAAGTACAACATGAGCCTCACGGTGCTCGGCCTGGCGGCGGAGCTCAAGGGCAAGGTCGCGGTGAATGCGCTCTGGCCGCAGACATGGGTCGCGACCGCCGCGATCATGCACGTCGCGGGGCAAGACGCGGTCAAACTCTCTCGCAAGCCGGAGATCATGGCCGACGCCGCTCATGCGATTCTGAGCAAGGGCGTCGACTACAGCGGCCACTTCCTGATCGACGAGGCTGTGCTGCGCGAGGAAGGCGTGAGCGATTTCAGCAAGTACGCTGCGGTTCCCGGTGCAACGCCGCGGCGCGATCTATTCCTGGATTGAGGAGAAAGCGATGAGACTTGCCATTGCCGCGTTCCTGGTCACTGCGAGCGGCAGCGTTGCCGCGCAGTCCGTGCCCGCAATTCCGTTCGATTCGGTGAAGGATCCGCTGCAACTGCCGAACGACATCTACTTCGGCGAGGTCACCGGCGTTGCGGTGAATTCGAAAGGCATGGTCTACGTGCTTTCGCGCGGCAACACCAGTGGCCCCGCTTATGCGGCCGCGGCGACCCAGCTGCTGGAATTTGGCGCGGACGGGAAGTTCATCCGGGAGATCGGGAAGAACCTCTACGCATGGTCGTATGGGCACACGGTGCGCATCGACCCGAAGGACAACATCTGGGTGACGGACAAGGGCTCGGACATGGTGGTGAAGTTCAATCCGGCCGGCCGCGTCGAGATGGTGTTCGGTCGCAAGCAGGAGGCGTCGGATCGCGAGACCGGCCCGCTCGAACGGCACAAGCCGCCGTTGCCGCCGGATATCGGTCGCTTCCGGCAGGTGACCGACGTGACGTGGGATCCGGCGGGGAACACGTACATCAGCGATGGCTACATCAACTCGCGCGTCGCGAAGGTCGACAAGGACGGCAATTGGCTCAAGTCCTTCGGCGAGCCGGGCAACAAGCCCGGGCAGTTCAACACGCCGCACAGCATCGCCGCCGACGCGAAGGGCAACATCTACGTCGCTGATCGCGGTAATCGTCGCATCCAGGTGTTCGACGGCGAAGGCAACGTGCAGCGCGAGATCAAGATCGACGTGCCGTTCGACAAGAGCGCACGTACCGCGATCGGTCCGGTTCCCGATGTCGCCAAGCTCGAAGCGTCAGGTTCTCAGCTCACCCAGGCACCGGGAGCGCCATGGGCGATCTGCATCACGCCCGGCGCGAACCAGGTCATGTATGCGTCGGATGCGTATCCGGGTCGCGTGTACAAGCTTTCGCTCGATGGCAAGGTGCTCGGCGTGCTCGGGGAATCCGGCAAGCAGCTGAAGCAGTTCGGCTGGATCCACGAGATTGCCTGTCCGTCGGAGAACGTGCTGTACGTCGCAGAGCTTCTCAACTGGCGCGTACAGAAGCTGATGCTGCATCCGCGATAGGGGGTCACATGCGTATTCTGGTCCTGGGTCTCTGCTTCCTTTCGAGCGCGGCGCTTGCGAATCTTGGCGGCCGAGTAACGTCGGACGACGAAGGTCCGATGGAGGGCGTGCTGGTTAGCGCCAAGAAAGACGGCTCGACCATAACCGTAACCGTCGTGAGCAACCACGACGGCAGCTATCACTTTCCCGACGGAAAGCTCACGCCCGGTAAATACGCGCTGAAGGTGCGCGCGGTCGGCTACGAGCTGGAATCGCCTTTGACGGTGATGGTCACCAGGAAAGGGACCGTGGCGCATCTGAAGCTCAAGAAGGCCCCCGACCTCGCGGCGCAGCTTTCGAACGGCGAGTGGATCACGAGCATGCCGGGCACGGATCAGCAGAAGGGACAACTGCTCAACTGCGTCGGCTGCCACACCGTGCAGCGCATCGCGCGCTCGCATTACGACGCCGACACATTCACGAAGGCGATCCTGCCGCGCATGCAGGGCTACGTGAACCAGAGCATTCCGCAGCATCCGCAGCTGCGGAAAGCCGAGCGCCTGATGGAAGAGCGCGGCGACCAGCGCGTGCAGGTCTATCGCTCGACCGCCGAGTACCTGGCTACCGTGAACCTGGGCGAAGGCACGAAGTGGAGCTACGAGCTGAAGACGTTCCCGCGTCCGACGGGCCGTGCGACGAAGGTGGTTTACACCGAGTACGACCTGCCGCGCGAGACGATCTCACCGCACGACGTGATGGTCGATGCGCAAGGCATCGCGTGGTACTCGAGCTTCGGCGAGCAGAACCTGGGCCGCCTCGATCCGAAGACCGGCAAGGTACGCGAGTTCCCCATTCCCGTGGTGAAGCCGGGCTTCCCGACCGGGTTGCTCGGCCTCAGGAGCGACAAGGAGGGCAACCTCTGGCTCGGCAACATGTACCAGGCGCAAATCGTGAAGTTCGATCGCACGACGCAGAAGTTCACCTACTGGCAGTTGCCGAAGGAGCAGAACATCGAGGCGGCGCAGGTGAACATGGTGAGCCCGCAGTACGCGCATGTCGACGGCAAAGTGTGGACGCAGAACAACGGCTTCGCCGGCGTGCACCGCCTCGACCTCAGGACCGGCAAGATCGAGACGTGGGAGCCGTACAAGGACGCGCCGAAAGGCGAGCCGCACAACATCTACGACGTGATTCCGGACTCGATGAACAACGCCTGGTACACCGACTTCCGCTGGCGCCACATCGGCCGCATCGATGCGAAGACCGGCGAGATCAAGATCTTCGAGATCCCGACCGACAAGCA
>JAFARH010000355.1 GCA_019245555.1 Betaproteobacteria bacterium | reverse complement strand
TTCCGATGATCCTTGGTGCGGACGGCGAGCGGCTCTCCAAGCGCCACGGCGCAGTAAGCGTGCTGCAGTACAAGGAGGAGGGCTATTTGCCCGAGGCGCTGCTCAACTACCTGGCGCGGCTCGGCTGGTCGCATGGCGACGCCGAGGTCTTCTCGATGAAGCAGCTCGTCGAATGGTTCGACCTCGCCCATGTATCCCGCTCGGCAGCCCAATTCAATCCCGAGAAGCTCGCCTGGCTCAACCAGCAGTACATAAAGTCGGCGAGCGATAGCCGCCTCGCCGAGCTGGTAGAGCCCGAGCTGCGCCAGCGCGGGGCGCAGCCCGGAGGAGGGCCGGCGCTGACGAAGGTCGTAGCGCTCCTCAAGGATCGCGCGAACACGATCCCGCAATTGGCCGATGAAGCGATGCTGTTCTATGCCGTGGAGGTCGATCCAGGCACGCCCGACTGGGACGAGAAGGTGGGCACGGCGCTCAAGATGCTGAAAGCGCGCCTCACCACCGCCAAATGGGAGCGGGCGGCGCTGAACGATGCAATAAAGGACGTGGTCAAATCGAGCGGACTCAAGATGCCGCAGATCGCCATGCCGCTTCGCCGCCTCGTTACCGGACGCACCCAGACGCCGTCGATCGACGCCGTGCTGGAGCTGATCGGCCGCGAGACCGTGCTGATGCGGCTCTCCCAGCACCTGGACGCCGATTGAAGCTCGCCTTCGCGCTCCTTTTGATCTCCGGCGCGGCGCAGGCGGCGATCGAGCCCGGCAACTGGGAATTCAGCGTCGACAGTCCGCTCGTCGGCAACAGCAATACGCCGACGGTCAAGCAGCGCTGCCTGAGCGCGGACGAGGCTGCCGATCCGCAGAAGGTGCTGGCCGAGGCGCGCGGCTCCGATAAGTGCCAGCTTTCGAACGTGCGCGATAGCGGCAGCGACTACAAGTTCGATGTCGCGTGCGTCGGGCGCGTTCCCATCCATGGCTCGGGCACCGTGCAATACACGCCGACCACGCTCGACGGCACCGTCGATCTCATCGGCGAGACGCAGGGCCTGCGACTGAAAACGCGCTCGTTCGTCAGCGGCAAAAGACTCGGTCCCTGTAATAAGTAGCTTGCTATAATCCGGCCCCTTGGTTGGGGGTATAGCTCAGCTGGGAGAGCGCTTGCATGGCATGCAAGAGGTCACCGGTTCGATCCCGGTTACCTCCACCAGCCCAGCCTTAAGCAGAAACCGCAGTCCCCATCGTCTAGAGGCCTAGGACATCGCCCTTTCACGGCGGTAACCGGGGTTCGAATCCCCGTGGGGACGCCACCGATCGGCGCGCTGCAGTTCCTGCAGAAGCTGCCGTGATTCCTGGATCACGTGGTTGGCCGTGGCGATGAGCTCGCTCGCGCACCGGGAGACGGCAAGGCTTCGCGCTCGCTGCTCGTTCGCAGCCTCTAGCAACTGCTCAAAGGTGCGAACCGGATAAGTCATTCTCTTACTCAGTTCCTCTTTCGGCAGGATAGCGGGGGGGGTGCTTTTGCAAAGAGGGGCTAGCGGCGAAAGAGAAACCGAAGAAACGTTGATCTGACGCCCTATAATCCGGCGCCGAAAGTCCCTTAGATACTTGCGTTTTGAGCCTTTACGACACAGATCGTCCTCGTAGCAAGCGTCCTCTTGTTCTAGCGCTGCTCGTCATCATCGTCGTCGGCCTCGTGGCTGGCGTCGTCAAGCTGCGCTCGCGCTTCGAGACCACGCCTCCGCAAATCCAGCTGACTCCCGATACCGACGCTTTAGGCACGGCGCCGCTCGAAATCCGCGTCGCGGATGCGGGAGCCGGCCTTAAATCGCTGGCGGTGACGCTGAATGCGGGCGGCACGCTAAGCACGCTCGCGACCGAAAGCTATCCGCAAGCCGTCGCGGAGAAGAAGGTCACGGTCACGCTGCCGAAAGGCATGAAGGAAGGTCCGGCGACGCTGCGCATCGTGGCGCGCGACCGCTCGCTCTGGGGCTGGTTCCGCGGCAACGAGGCGGTGCTCGAGCGGCAGGTGACGATCGATCTTACCCCGCCGACGCTCGAGCTCGTCGCCGACGATCACTACATCAACTTCGGCGGCGTGGGCGCCATCGTCTATACAACGTCGGCCGACACGGCGAAGAGTGGCGTGCGCATCGGGGAGCATTTCTTCCCCGGCTTCAAGGGGACGGTGAAGGGCGCGCCCGAAAGCTATTTCGCCCTCTTCGCGCATCCGTACGACGCGCCGGCCGATGCGAGGGCCGTGCTCGTCGCGATGGACAAAGCAGGCAACA
>JAFARH010000283.1 GCA_019245555.1 Betaproteobacteria bacterium | reverse complement strand
ACCTTGCTCGAATCGACGATGCGCAGGCGCAATTGTCCCTCGGACAGCCGTGCGCCGACACCCTGGAGGCTCGGCGCCAGGTTCCCCATCAACGGCTCTTCCGGGAACGGGCCGCTATGGCACAGGAGGCACAGTCCCACCTGCCGGTTGGCGACGATGGCGCGGCCGCGGGCTGCATCCCCATTCGGCGCGAGCGGTTTGTCGATGGCGTCGCCGGCCGCGGAAGCGGTAAGTGCGTACGCAGCGAAAAGAAAAATGAGCTTCATCCGAATATTTCTGCGGTCACTTCCTTGAACTGGGCCGCGCCCCGCTCGGCATTGCGCGCCCGCTCATCGCGCGGCGCCTCCGCCTGGCTGGCCTTGAGCGATCCGGCGACCTCGAGGATCTGCCCCCCCATGACGTGGTAGCGGCTGGCAAGGGAGATGCCGTAGTCCGGCGCGAGCTCGCTGTAGCAGGCATTCGCCAGCCCAGGCGCGGGCGGCGCGCGGTCGGCGAGGAGCGATGCCACCGCAGCCGCGCACGCCTTACCCTGCGACGCCGCGGCGAAGCCCGATTTCGGCAGCGCTCCGGCGATCGCCGCATCGCCGATGACATGTACGCGCTTCTGCAGCTTCGATTCGAAGGTGGCGGCGTCGATCGGGCACCAGCCCGTGCTATCGGCGACGCCCGCGACCTCGGCGATCGCGCCGGCCTTTTGCGGCGGAATCACATTGGCCACCGCC
This sequence comes from Betaproteobacteria bacterium, assembly GCA_019245555.1. Lineage (GTDB taxonomy): Bacteria > Pseudomonadota > Gammaproteobacteria > Burkholderiales > SG8-39 > SCGC-AG-212-J23. The sequence continues at coordinate 2,052 of JAFARH010000283.1, read as the reverse complement.
GCCTTGTGGCGATCGAAATCCGTCTCCAGCGTGTTGGATGCCAGATCGACCGAGATGACACCACCGCCCTGTGACAGCGCCACCCATTCCACGAGCCCGGGATACAGCGCCTGCCACGCCTCTTCGAAGAGGCGTTGCTGCGTGAAGCCATCCTTGGCGTCGAGGACCAGCAGCTTGGAGCGCGGCTTCCGCGCTTTAAGGTAGTGAGCGACGAGACTCGCGCGCTCATAAGGCGCCGTCGGGCAGCGATACGGATAGGCCGGCACCGCGATGACCACAAGGCCGCCGTCCGGCATGGCCTCGAGCTGCTTGCGCAGGAGCATCGTCTGCTCGCCCGCCTGCCAAGCATGGGGCATGCGCGCCGACGCCGCCTCGTCATAACCGCGCAGCGCATTCCAGCGCATCGCGATGCCCGGTGCGAGGACCAGCCGATCGTAGGAAAGGTTTTGCTCTCCGACGCGAACGCCCTTCCCGTCGATCGCCGTCGCCACGCCGTAAACCAGATGGATGCCCTCGCGCGCGAGAGCGTCGTACTTGAATTGCTGCGCGCCGAGATCGCGCAGGCCGGCGAGGACGCCGTTGCTGCGTGGGCAGGCCGTGAAGACCGGCGTCGATGCGACCAACGTCACATCGAGGTTCGCATTCGCGCGCTTAAGCGCACGGGCGCAACTCGCACCGGCAAATCCGCCGCCCACAACCACTACTCGCCCGCTCCCCGCCGCGCGGCCGCTTAGCGGTAGCGCGGCTGCGGCGAGAGCGAGGAAATGCCGGCGCTTCAAATCATCTCGATGCCGTGGTTCTTGAGCGGGAAGGTGCGGATGCGCTTGCCGGTGGCACGCGTATAGGCGTTAAGCACCGCCGGCGCGGCCACGCAGATCGTGGGCTCGCCCACGCCGCCCCAGAAGCCGCCCGAAGGCATCACCAGGCACTCGACCTTCGGCATCTGCGCGATGCGCATCGAGTTGTAGGCATGGAAGTTCGTCTGCTGCACGGCGCCGTCCTGCAGAGTGCACTCCTGCATGAAGAGCGCCGAGAGGCCGTAGACGAACGAGCCGGCGATCTGCCGCTCGATCTGCGCGGGGTTCACGGCGTAGCCGCAGTCCGTCGCGCCGACGATGCGATGCACCTTGACCTTGTTGCCGTCCTGCACCGAGACCTCGGCGCACGCCGCGACGTAGCTGCCGTAGCCGCGGAAATGGGCGATGCCGTGGTAATGCCCTTTCGGCAGCGGCTTGCCATAGCCCGCCTTCTCGGCAACCGCGTTCAGGATCGTGAGCGACTTCTGGTTCTTCGACATGATCGCGCGGCGGAATTCCAGCGGGTCCTTGCCCGCCGCGTCGGCCAGCTCGTCGATGAAGCTCTCGAGGAAGATCGCGTTCTGGTTGATGTTCACGCCGCGCCAGAAGCCCGGCGGCACGTGCGTGTTGCGCATCGCATGGTCGATGTAAACGTTCGGGATCGTGTACTCGAACGAGTGCTCGCCGTTCGGCCAGTAGCCCTGGAAGGCATTCGGGTCCTTGCCGTTGACGAGCGCTTCCGGCCGCACCGCTGCGAGGATCGACTGGCCCGAGAGCCGGATCTTGAGCGCAGTGAGGTTGCCGCTCGCGTCGAGACCACCCGTGAGCCTCGCCTGCATCACCGGGTGATAGCGACCATGCGTCATGTCCTCTTCGCGCGACCAGATCAGCTTGATCGGCGTACCAGGCATCTCTTTCGCGATCGCCACCGCCTGGCGCACATAGTCGGTGAAGCCGCGCCGGCCGAAGCCGCCGCCGAGGAAAGTCTTGTGCACGTCGCATTGCGCGACCGGCAGGCCGGAAGCCTCGGCAGTCGCCGCAAGCGCCGCATCGCCGTTCTGGGTCGGGCACCACACCTCGCAGCGGTCGCCGGTGAAGAGCGCCGTCGCGTTCATCGGCTCCATGGTGGCGTGGTTCTGGAACGGATAGGCGTATTCCGCCTCGATCTTCTTCGCGGCGCCATCGAGCGCCGCCTTGGCATCGCCCGCGGTGTTGTGAACGAACGCCTGGTCGGCATCGAGGCCGGCCTTGAGCA
>JAFARH010000152.1 GCA_019245555.1 Betaproteobacteria bacterium | reverse complement strand
GCACCCGACCTTTTCGCTCCGCAACTACAACCAGGGGAGTCTTATGCGATCGTTGATTGCTCTTGCGCTTGCCATACCGTTTGTCGCCGGCTGCGAGGCCATGAAGGCCAACCAGGCCGCCACCTACCAGGACCGCTGCCAGCGCGCCAACTGGTCAGACGTCGGTGAGCGCGATGGTGCCACCTCGGGCAACCAAACGTTGCTGAGCGACCGCTACGCGTACATCTGCGGCGACATGTACAACGACGCTGCGTACAAGCAAGGCTTCGACAAAGGATTCGCCCGCCGGCCGAGGCCGACGTCGTAGCAATGCGATTCCTTCTCATAGCGGCGAGCGTCGCTCTGGTTTCCGGCTGCGAAAGCATGAGCGAGAAGATCGACGCGTCGCGGCAGGAGCGCTGTCACAAGGCAGACTGGGCGATGGTGGGAGAGCGAGACGGTGTGGAAGGCGTGCAGCAGGCGGATCGATATGCGCACGTCTGTGGTGACGCGTACAACGACGTCGCCTACAAGGCGGGTGTGCAGAAAGGTGCAGCACGGCGGCCGCGTCCGCCGGTCTAGAACGAGGGACTAAGGTCCCATTTCGCGGGGCCGCGGGCTTGAGCACACTCGCCGGCATGAGTCCTCCCGCGCCGCTGTTTCCGATCCCGGAGGAGGAGGGCAGCTCATCCCTCCGGCTGGCGCTCGCGATCGTCGCAGCGATCGTTGCCGTCGCTATTGCGGCGACGGTGTTCGCGGACTAGCTACTCCTGAAACCCTTGCAGCATGTAGAGCGCCTGCAGGATCGCCGGCGCAGGCCCGAGCTGCCCGAACCACTTGTTGTAGATGTCGCCGATGCCCCCGTCGCGATAGAGGCCCGCGAGCGCGCGATCCACCGCGAGCCGGAACTCGGCATCGCCGCGCCGCATCGGCAGCGCGTAGGTTTCCACTGTGTAAAGGTCGTTGATCAGCCGGTAGTTGGCGGCATTTGCGCTGGTCAGTCCTGCGGCGAAGAGCGCGACGCGATCGGAGACGAACCCGTCCACGGTGTTCTTGTCGAGCTGGCTTAGCCCGTCGGCGCGCGAGGCCACCTGGACGAGCTGCGTGTCGAGCCGATTCTTCTCGAGCACCTTCGCCATCGCTTTCTCGGTCGTGGTGCCGGAGATGACGGCGAGCTTCTTCCCGCCAAAATCGGAGAGGCGCGTCAGCGGATCGCCGTTGCGCACGAGGATCGAAGCGCCGTCCACGTAGGTCAGCAGGCTGAAGTCCACCTGCTGCTGGCGCGAGATCGTCCGGGTGGTCGTGCTGCATTCGAGATCGACCTGTCCTTTGCGCACGGCCTCGATGCGGTCCTGGCTGGTGAGCTTGACCCAGCGCGTCTCGAGCTTCGGCAGCTTGAGCTGCTGCCGCAGGTCGCCGACGATCCGCTCGCAAAGCTCGACCGAGTACCCCTCCGGCTTCACGTCGCGGACGAATGAAAAGGGAATGACGCCGTCGACGTAGCCGAGCGTGATGGTGCCGCTCTTCTTGATCTTGTCGATGGTCGGGGTTTGCGCGAAGCAGGTCCCGGCGGCGAGTGAGAGTGCGAGGAGGAATATTTTCATTAGTAGCGTGCGGTCAGGTAGATTTGCGGTCCCCAGTAGTAGTAATCGAAGCCACCGTGCCAGTTGTCCTTGTCCGCCTTGGTGTTCACCTTGAACGTGTCGAGGGCAGCGCCGAGGCCGAGGTGCTTGGTCATGCGGTATTCGCCGTTCAAGCGGGCGCTGATGAAGTTGCCCTTGAATCCCGTGGTCTCCTCGCCGAAGGAAAGCGCGAAAGCGGCGAGCGAGGCGCCGGCGGACCAGCGCTCGGAAAAGTTGTGCTCGTAGCGCACGCCGATGAGCGGCAGCGGGATGTTGCCGGTGACCTTCGTCTCACGTGAGCCGCTTCCCGGGCCCAAGGTGATAGAACCGTCGACCTTGAAGGTGACGCGATCCCAGTGCAGGCCGGCGGTGAGGGCGAGCTCATCGTCCGGTTTCTTCATCAGCGAATACGAATAGGTGATCGGGATCACCTCGAGCCGCAGCTCGCTATCGAGACTCGCGCCGACCGGGTAGATCTTGTCGTCGATGTGCAGGTCGCGCTGCGCCGAGCGGCTGCCGCGCAGCGTGAAGCGCGTGTAGGTGAAGCCAACGCGATGCCGCGGCGCGAAACGCCACTCGGCGCCGAGGTAGCCGCCGGTCGTGTTCTGGTCGACGCCGAGATCGTCGCCCAGGTTGATGCGATCTCCGGTACCGGTGGTTTGGCCGTCGACTTCCATCTTTGAGCGGAACGCCGGCAGGAAGGCGCCGAGCATCAGGGTGATCTTCTCTTCGCCGGGCTGGATGGGCTTGGCATCGTCTGCGGCGAAGCCGGCCTGGGAAACAAAAACGGCCGCGGCGAGTGCGCCGCGGCCGATGCCTGACCAAAGGGGTGACATTGGGCGCTACGGTAGCCGGGCGGCCTGCCGCTCGGCATTGGACCTTGGTCCCATAGCTCGCCCCTGTCTGCGATAGGACGATCAATCCCCCATGGGGAAGCTGCCGATCCTGCGTGCCGTTCTGGTAGCTGCGGCCGCGGCCGGCTGCTCGAAGGAGGCGCCGCCGCCCGAGCGGCCCGCCCCGCAGGTCGTCGTGACGACCGTGGCCGCCGCGACGATCCCGAACACGTTGAGCTTCGTCGCCCAGATCGAGAGCTCGCGGCGCGTCGATATCGTCGCCCGCGTCTCGGGCTTCCTCGAGCGCATCGCCTACGAGGAGGGTGAGGTGGTGAAGGAGGGGCAGCTCCTTTTCGAGCTCGATCGCAAGCCCTTCGAAGCACAGCTCGATGCCGCCAAGGGGCAGCTTCTGTCCCAGAAGGCGCGCTTCACCACGGCCAAATCGAACCTCGATCGCACACGGCCGCTCGCCGAGCAGGATGCGTTGTCACGGGCCGATCTTGACCGCGCGCAGGGTGAGTTCGATGCCGCCAAGGCGGCGGTATTCGCCGCGGAGGCCAAGGTGCGCGAGGCGGAAATCAACCTCGGCTATACGCGCATCCAGTCGCCGGTAAATGGCATGGCGAGCCGTTCTCTGCAGCGACAGGGCTCATATGTCAATGCGATGACCGACTCTGCCCAGCTCACCTACGTCGCGACGATCGATCCAATGTGGGTGAACTTCAGCGTGTCGCAGAACCAGATGGCGAAGATCCGCGGCGAGATGTCGGCGGGACGCATCGCGCGGCCGAACGATGAGCCGCTGACGGTCACGCTCACGCACTCCGATGGATCGCCCTACGCGGAGAAGGGCAAGATCAACTTCGCGGACCCATCGTTCAGCCAGGACACTGGTGCGTTCCTCGTGCGCGCCGTGATCGCCAACCCTCAGCGCGTGCTGCGCCCCGGCATGTTCGTCAACGCCAAGGTGGAAGGGCTCATGCGGCCCGACGCGATCGTCCTGCCGCAGCTCGCGGTACAGCAGGGCCCGAACGGACATTTCGTCTACGTCGTCAAGCAGGACAATACCGCGGAGGTGCGGCCGGTTGTCGTCGGCGACTACTACGGCGACAAGGACATCGTGATCGTTGAAGGCCTGAAGGCGGGCGATCGCGTGGTCACCGACGGCATGCTGAAGGTGCAGCCGGGCAAGCCGGTGCAGCTCGCTCCCGCGAAGCCGTAGCCGATGTTCACGCACTTCTTCATCGACCGGCCGATCCTATCGTCGGTGATCTCGATCCTCATCGTGCTCGCGGGCGGCGTGTCGATGACGGTGCTTTCCATCGAGCAATACCCGGAGATGGCGCCGCCGGAGGTAGTGGTGGACGCGATCTATCCGGGCGCGACCGCCGATGTCATCGCGAGCAACGTCGCCGCGCCGATCGAAGTGCAGATGAACGGCATCGACAACCTGCTGTACTACTACTCGACCAGCTCTTCGACCGGCAACTCGCAGGTCGTGGTGACTTTCAAGCCGGGCTCGAACCCGGACATCAACCAGGTCAACGTCCAGAACAAACTCTCCCAGGCGACGCCGATGCTGCCGCAAGCCGTGGTGCAGCAGGGCCTCATCGTCGACAAGAACATGCCCGGCATCATGATGGTGGTGTCGGTGTACTCGCCGGACGAGCGCTACGACGTCTCGTACATCGACAACTACACCAACCTCTACGTCCTGGAAGAGCTGAAGCGCCTGCCGGGCGCCAACCGCTCGCAGGTCTTCGGCTCGCCCGACATCGCGATGCGCATTTGGCTCCGGCCCGATCGGATGGCGCAGCTCGGCGTCACGGTGCAGGAAGTCGCCGCCGCTGTGCAGAGCCAGAACCAGTCGTTCGGCGTCGGCCAGGTCGGCGCACCGCCGTCGCTTCCCGGGATCGAGCAGCAGTTTGTCGTCACCGCGCAGGGTCTTCTGTCGAAGCCCGAGGAGTTCGAAAACATCATCGTGCGTGCGGCGAAGGAGGGCGTGTCGAGCCTTCGCATCCGCGACATCGGCCGCGTCGAGCTCGCCAAGCGCGACTACTCGATGGCCAGCCGCCTCAATGGCAAGACTGCCACCACTATCGGCGTGTACCAGCGACCCGGTGCCAACGCCATCGAGACCTCGCGCGCTGTGCGCCAGAAGATGGAGGAGCTGAAAGCCAAGTTCCCGACCGGGCTCGATTACAAAATCGTGCTCGATACAAGCCAGTTCACGGTCTATTCGATCAACAAGGTAGTGAAGACCTTCTTCGAGGCTGTGATCCTCGTCGTCCTCGTGGTCTTCGTATTCCTCCAGTCGCTGCGCGCGACGGTGATCCCGATCCTGGCCGTGCCGGTGTCGATCATCGGCACGTTCATAGGCATGTATCTCCTCGGCTTCTCGATCAACATGCTGACGATGTTCGGCATGATCCTCGCGATCGGCCTCGTGGTCGACGACGCGATCGTGGTGGTCGAGAACGTCGAGGCCAACATCACACAGAAGAAGCTTGCGCCGCTCGCGGCGGCGAAGCAGGCGATGACCGAAATCGCCGGGGCACTCATCTCCATCGTGCTGGTGCTGCTCGCCGTATTTTTGCCGGTAGCGTTCCTCGGTGGCGTGACCGGCATGCTCTACAAGCAGTTCGCTATCACTATCGCGATCTCGATGGTCATCTCCGGCGTGATGGCGCTGACGCTATCACCGGCGCTGGCGGCGCTCATCATCAAGGCGCACCACGGCGAGAAGAACCGCTTCTTCCGCGTCTTCGAGACCGGGTTCGAGGCCGTCCGGCAGGCCTTCATCCGTGCCGCCGGCGCCACGTTGCGCGCGTGGCCGATCGCGCTTGGTGTCTTTGCCGGTGTGTGCGCTGGCATCTTCCTCATGTTCCGGATCCTGCCGGCGAGTTTCGTGCCGGAAGAGGACCAGGGTTACTTCTTCGTCATCGCGCAGGTGCAGGATGCGGCCAACCTCTCGGTCACAACCAGGTTCACGGGCGAGATTGAGAGAATTCTGCTCAAGGATCCGGCGGTGCAGGACGTGGGCACGGTCAACGGCTTCAGCTTTATCGACGGCCAGCAGAACAACAGCGCCGCGATCATGTTCGGCCTGCTCAAGCCGTTCGATGAGCGCAGGGACGCTTCGCTTCTTTCATTCGACACGCTGAAGCGCCTCAATCGGCAGTTCGCGGCGCGCAAAGATGGCATGGCCTTCGCGGCGAATCCGCCATCGATTCCCGGCCTCGGCACGACCGGCGACTTCGAGTTCTTCATCCAGAACCGTGGCACCGGGGATGCGCGCGCCACCGATGCGGCGGTCAAGGCGCTCATTGCGGCGGCGAGCCAGCGTCCAGAGCTCGCGGGCATGGGCACGACGTACCAGGCGAACAGCCAGCAGCTCTTCGTCGACCTCGATCGCTCGAAGGCGGAGACGCTCGGCGTGAAAGTGAGCGACGTCTTCCAGGCGCTGCAAGGCCTTTTCGGTTCGCAAGTCGTCGGTCAGTTCTCGCAGTTCAGCCGGGTCTGGTTCGTGATCCTTCAAGCCGATGCCGAATACCGGGCCCGGCCCGAGGATTTCCAGAAAATCTACTTACGCTCATCGAACGGCGCCAATGTCCCGCTGTCCTCACTCATCAATACACGCTATGTGGCATCGCCGAAGCTAGTCACGCGGTTCAATGGTTTCCCGGCAGTGAAGGTTTCGGGCCATCCGGCACCGGGCTATAGCTCAGGCCAGGCGATCCGCGCGATGGAAGAGGTGGCTGCCAGCCTGCCGCCGGAATTCGCCTATGCATGGGCGGGCCAGGCGCTGCAGGAGAAGCAATCGGGTAGCACCTCGAGCTCGGCGTTCATCTTCGGTCTGATCGTCGTGTTCCTGCTGCTCGCCGCCCAGTTCGAGAAATGGACGCTGCCAGTGGCTGTGGTGCTGACGGTGCCATTCGCCGTGCTCGGCGCGCTCGCGCTCACCTGGGTGCTCGGACTGGAGAACGACGTCTACTTCCAGGTCGGACTCGTGACACTCGTCGGCCTCGCGGCAAAGAACGCGATTCTCATCTGCGAGTTTGCCATCGAGCGCGTGCGGCACGGCATGGCACCGCGCGAGGCGGCCATCGAGGCGGCAGGCCTGCGACTACGAGCGATCGTCATGACGTCGTTCGCCTTCATTCTCGGCTGCGTGCCGCTCGCCATTGCCACCGGGCCCGGCGCGAACAGCCTGCGCGCGATTGGCACGGGCGTTATCGGCGGCATGCTGGCGTCCACCGTCGTCGCGATTTTCTTTGCCCCGCTCTTCTTCTGGATGCTCGAATCGATGAGCAGGAAGAAGGCGCCCGCCGCTGGCGGTGCATTGCCGGCAGGCGCCCCCGCCAAGCGCGAGGACGATTGAAGCGCCTCGCGCTGGTGCTGCTCCTTTCCGGTTGCACGGTCGGGCCCGACTGGCAGCAGCCCAAGGTCGACGCGCCGCCGGCTTGGCGTATCGATTACGCGCAGGCCGCGCAGCTCGCGAATGCGCGCTGGTGGCAGGGATTCGGCGACCCGGTGCTCGACCAGCTGGTAGAGGATGCGCTGCGAGATAACCGCGACCTCGTGCAGGCGGCGGCGCGCGTCGAGCAGTTCCTCGGAGCATTGAGCACGACGCGCTCCCAGTTCTATCCGCAGGTTGGCTACGGCGGTGCGGTTAGCCGCAACCGGGCAAGCGAAAACGGCATCGCCCCTGCGCCGGCCGGTGTCGATCGCAACTACACGCTGTATGACGCATCGCTGAGCGCGGCCTGGCAGATCGATCTCTTCGGGCGCGTCCGGCGCCAGGCGGAAGCAGTCCAGGCGCAGGTTTACGCGAGTGAGCAGGGGAGGCGCGGCGTGGTGCTGTCCGTCGTCTCGGCGGTCGCGACGGGCTACATCAGCCTGCGCTCGCTTGACCGCCAGCTCGAGATCGCGCGCGATACCGCCGACAACTACGAGCGATCGCTGCGACTGTTTGAAGCGCGCCACCGTGGCGGCACGGTGTCCGAGCTCGAGCGTTCGCAGGTCGAGTCGCAGTACCGGCAGGCACAGGCGGCGGTGCCGAGCTTCGAGCGGCAGGTCGCGCTGCAGGAGAACCTGCTGTCGGTGCTGCTTGGTCGCAATCCGGGTGCCATTCCGCGCGGCAAACCGCTCGAGCAGCTGATGGATCCCATGATTCCGCCGGGGCTCCCGGCAACGCTGCTCGAGCGGCGGCCCGATGTATTGCAGGCCGAGCAGAACCTGCGCGCGGCGAATGCCTCGATCGGCGTCGCCAAGTCGCTGTACTTCCCGACGCTCTCGCTCACGGGGCTTCTCGGTTTCTCGAGCACCTCGCTCAGCGATTTCGCGAAATCGAGCTCCGGTACCGGCGCGCTCGCCGCGGCGCTCGCTGGACCGATCTTCACGTTCGGCGGC
>JAFARH010000353.1 GCA_019245555.1 Betaproteobacteria bacterium | reverse complement strand
GATTTCCTCGACCTTGACGAAGCGCCCCATCGGAATCTTGGAGAGCATGTACTTGGCGAATTCCGGTGTCACTTGCTCGAGGATCGCCGTCTGCGCGGCCGCAGGCGTCACGCAATTGACGAGCACGCCTGCTTGCGCGAGCTCTTTACCCAGCGCTTTTGTGAAAGCGATCAGGCCGCCCTTGGCTGCAGCGTATGCGGCGGCATTCGGGTTGCCTTCCTTGCCGGCGACCGAAGCGATATTCACGATACGCCCGTAGCCGGCTTTCACCATATGCGGCACGACGGCGCGGCAACAGAGAAACGGACCATTGAGGTCGATGTCGATCACGCGCTTCCACTGATCGACCGGGTAATCGACCACCGGCATGCTCGGCCCCGCGATACCAGCGTTGTTTACTAACACGTCGATCTTGCCGAGCTCGGCGATCGTTCGCTTCGTGGCGGCTTCGATCGAAGCCTGATCGGCGACGTCGACGCGCGGTTTCCCATCGAGATCCCAGATCGCAACGCTCGCGCCCGAGTCCTGCAGCCGTTTCGCAATCGCCGCGCCGATGCCTTGCATACCGCCGGTGACGACCGCGGTGCGGCCGGCGAAATCGAATTTATTCATAGGAGACGCGAAGTATAATCGCTGCCTTCCGAGGAAAATCACATGGCCGGACGTCTCACGGGTAAGACGGCATTCATCACGGCAGCCGCGCAAGGCATGGGCCAGGCGGCGGCGCTCGCCTTTGCGCGCGAAGGCGCAAAGGTCTGGGCGACCGACATGAGTGACAAGGTCAAGGCGCTCGAGGGTAAGGAAGGCATCCGAACGCGGCAGCTCGATGTCACTGATGAGGCAGCCATCGCGAGTGTCGCGAAAGAGGTCGGGGAGATCGACGTGCTCTTCAACTGCGCCGGCATCGTGCATAACGGCTCGATCCTCGAAGCGAGCGTGAAGGACTGGGACCAGGCATTCAGCGTGAACGTGCGCTCCATGTTCCTCGTGTCGAAGGCGTTCCTGCCCGGCATGGTGAAGAAGCAGAAGGGCTCGATCATCAACATGGCGTCCGTTGCCTCGTCGATCAAAGGATTGCCGAATCGCTGTGTCTACGGCGCGAGCAAAGCCGCAGTCATCGGCCTCACCAAATCTATTGCGGCCGACTATGTGCGCCAGGGAATCCGCTGCAACGCGGTCGCGCCAGGGACGGTCGATACGCCGTCGCTGCAAGGACGCATCAATTCCTACGCGGATCCGGTGCAGGCGAGGAAAGACTTCGTCGCGCGCCAGCCGATGGGACGCCTCGGCACCGTCGATGATCTCGTGCCGATCTTCGTGTACCTGGCGTCGGATGAATCGCTCTTCGCGAGCGGCAACGTTTTTTCGATCGATGGGGGAATGACGATATGAAGCTGTGCCGTTACGGCAAAGCCGGCTATGAGAAGCCCGGCCTGATCGACGCCGATGGAAAGCTGCGTGACCTCTCGAAGGTCATCGACAACATCGGCCCGAACGAGATCTCGCCGCGTGGCTTGAAGATGCTCACGCGCCAGAAGCCCGAGTCGCTGCCGCTCGTGAACGGCAATCCGCGCCTCGGCGTGCCTTATGTCGGCATCGGCAAGTTCGTCGCCATCGGCCTCAACTATTCCGATCACGCGAAGGAAGCGGGCTTGCCTATCCCGCCGGAGCCGATCGTCTTCATGAAGGCCACGACCTGTATCAGCGGCCCGAACGACGATGTGATCCAGCCGCGGAACTCGACCAAGCTCGATTGGGAAGTGGAGCTCGCTTTCGTCATCGGCACGACGGCACGCTACGTCGACGAGGCGTCGGCGCTGTCACACGTCGCCGGCTATTGCATCGTCAACGATGTTTCCGAGCGCGCCTTCCAGATGGCGACCACGCAGTGGGACAAGGGCAAGAGCTTCGATACCGCCGGGCCGATCGGGCCCTGGCTAGTCACCACCGACGAAATTCCCGACCCGCAGACGTTGGACATGTCGCTCGAGGTGAATGGCAAACGCATGCAGACCGGCAACACGCGGACGATGATTTTCAGCTGCGCGAAGATCATCTCGCACGTGAGCCAATACATGACGCTCCTGCCCGGAGACATCATTTGCACGGGCACGCCGCCAGGCGTCGGCCTCGGCATCAAGCCGAATCCGGTGTTCCTGAAGCCCGGGGACGTGATGCGTTTAACGATCGCGGGCCTGGGAGAGCAAAAGCAGCGTGTCGTGGCCTACTCGGCCTAGGGTTTTTAACCTCCCGGTAGGAAGCGAGGAGTAAGCTAGGCGCATGAACAAGCGCGCTGATTTCACACAAAGTCTGGAGCAGAGCGCTTTCTGGATGCCGTTCACGTCGAACCGGCAATTCAAGAAGGCGCCGCGCCTACTCGCCCGTGCCGAGGGCATGTACTACTGGACTCCCGAAGGGCGCCAGATCCTCGACGCCTGCGCGGGACTATGGTGCGTGAACGCCGGCCATTGCCGACCGAAGATCGTCGAGGCGATCCAGAAGCAGGCAGCCGAGATGGATTTCGCGCCGACCTTCCAGATGGGTCATCCGATCGCGTTCGAATTCGCCGATCGGCTGGCGGAGATCGCCCCCCAAGGCTTCAAGCGCGTTTTCTTCACCAATTCCGGCTCCGAGTCAGTGGACAGTGCGCTCAAGATCGCACTCGCGTATCACCGCGCGCGCGGCGAGCCGCAGCGCTTCCGCCTGATCGGCCGCGAGCGGGGCTATCACGGGGTGAACTTCGGCGGCATCTCGGTCGGCGGCCTGAGCCATAACCGCAAGCACTTCGGGCCCGGCGTCGCAGGTGTCGATCACATTCGCCACACGCATGACATCTCGCGCAATGCCTACTCGCGCGGGACGCCAGCGAATGGCGTCGAGCTCGCCGACGATCTCGAGCGCCTTTGCGCGCTCCACGACGCTTCGACCATTGCCGCCGTCATCGTCGAGCCCGTGGCAGGCTCTGCAGGCGTGCTGATTCCGCCGAAAGGCTATCTCGAGCGCCTGCGCGAGATCTGCACGAAGCACGGCATCCTGCTCATCTACGACGAGGTCATCACCGGCTTCGGCCGCTTGGGCAAACCCTTCGGCTCGCAGAAAGTCGGCGTGATGCCCGATCTCTTCACCACCGCCAAAGGCATGACCAACGGCGCGGTACCGATGGGCGGCGTCTTCGTGCGCGACAGCATCTACGAAGCGTTCATGCAGGGCCCGGACGGGATCGAGCTTTTCCACGGCTACACGTACTCCGGGCATCCGCTTGCATGCGCGGCGGGTATTGCGACGCTCGACACGTATCAGGAAGAAGGGTTGCTCGAGCGCGCCACCTCCCTCGAGAAGCACTGGGAAGACGCGATCCATTCGCTGAAAGGCCTGCCGAACGTCATCGACATCCGCAACTGCGGTCTGATGGGTGCGATCGAGTTTTCGCCCAAGCCGGGTGCACCAGGCAGCCGCGGTTACAACGCACTCGTGAAGTGCTTCGAGGCCGGCGTCCTCACCCGCTACACGGCGGACACGCTCGCCTTTTCGCCGCCGCTCATCGTCGAGAAAAATCAGATCGACCAGATCTTCGAGACGGTCGGGCGGGTCCTCAAGACCCTCGACTAGAAACCGAGCTACTTAGAAGCGGCTCGCACCACTCCCAGCCTGCGCCCGCGCGTCGGCTGCTTCAAGCGCGCCGGGGTCACCAGGTCGCGCACGAAGTTGGGCAGCGCGAACACGCCCTCGTGGGTTTCGCCGTTGTAGTAGCGCAG
>JAFARH010000214.1 GCA_019245555.1 Betaproteobacteria bacterium | reverse complement strand
CATCGCCGTGATCGCTGCTTATTTGATCGGCTCGATCTCGTTTGCGATCGTCGTGAGCAAGATGATGCGGCTACCTGATCCGCGCAGCTACGGCTCGAAGAATCCAGGTGCGACCAACGTCCTGCGCACGGGGAAGAAAGCGGCGGCGGTCCTTACGTTGCTCGGCGACGCACTGAAAGGCTTCGTGCCCGTCCTGCTGGCGTTGATCTATCTGCCACAGTCCGCGCCTTACGTCGGCGTGGCAGTCTTCCTCGGACATTTGTTCCCGGCGTACCACCGCTTCCAAGGCGGCAAGGGCGTTGCAACTGCGGCCGGCGTCGTATTCGGTTTCGATGCCTGGCTGGGCCTCGGCACGATCGCAACCTTCGCGATCATTGCCGGATTCTTCCGCTACGTCTCTCTTGCCTCAATGATCTCGGCAGTCTTCGCAGTCTTCTTCTCATGGTTCATCAAATTGAGCGGCGCCACCACGCTCGCCATCGCCGTGATGGCCTTACTTCTCATCTGGCGCCACAAGGAGAACATCCGAAGGCTGCTCGAGGGCACCGAGTCGAAGCTCGGCGCGAAGAAAACTACGCCGACAGATCCCAGCGCGGCTTAACACTGAAGCCAGGGCTGCTGGGCTCGGCCGAGTTCAACCGTTGGGCGGCCGCGAAAGCGATCATCGCGCCGTTATCAGTGCAGAGCTCCGGCTCCGGGTAGTAGACGTCGATACCGCGTTTCTCCATTGCGGCTCGCAACTGCTTATTGGCGCCTACACCGCCGGCGACGACGAGGCGCTTGGTGCCGGTCGATTCGAGCGCGCGCACGCTCTTCGCCACTAACACCTCCACGACGGCATCGACGAAGGCGCGCGCGATGTCCGCAGGCTCGCCCTTCTGTCTAACAAGCATGAGGGCCGCCGTCTTGAGCCCTGAGAAGCTGAAGTCCAGGTCGCCGCTCGTGAGCATCGGCCGCGGCAACTGGTAGCGCCCCAGCTTGCCGCTCTCCGCGAGCGCAGAAAGTGCCGGACCACCCGGGTAGCCGAGGCCCAGCAGCTTCGCCGTCTTGTCGAAAGCCTCACCGGCCGCGTCGTCCTGAGTCTCGCCAAGCAAGCGATAGCGCCCGACGCCCTCGACGTGCATGAGCTGCGTGTGGCCGCCGGAAACGAGCAGCGCGACGAAGGGAACCCCGGGCCGGCGCTCGGAAAGGAGCGGCGAGAGAAGGTGGCCCTCCAGGTGATGGATGCCTAGGACCGGAATCCCCAGCGATTCGCCTAGCGCGTGGGCGAAGGAAGCACCAACCAATAGGGCGCCAGCGAGCCCGGGGCCCTCGGTGAAGCCGATGCCGCCCAGGTCGCCAATTTTGCGGCCGGCCTGTTCGAGGATTCGGCGGGTCAGCGGCACGAGGCGCTGGATGTGGTCGCGCGAGGCGAGCTCGGGCACGACGCCGCCATAGGCTTCGTGCATGGCGACCTGCGAGTGCACGGCATGGGCGAGGAGCCGCCGCTCGTCGCCGTCATACAGCGCTACGCCGGTTTCATCGCAGGAAGTCTCGATCCCTAGAACGAGCATGACACTGATTTTGATACAATTCCGGCCCCTATCGAGTCGAGGGTTGGATGCCGACAGTACGAGTCAAGGAAAACGAGCCGTTTGAAGTTGCCATGCGGCGCTTCAAGCGGACGGTGGAAAAGACGGGCCTGCTCACCGAGCTGCGCTCTCGCGAGTACTACGAGAAGCCGACCGCCGAGCGCAAGCGCAAGCTTGCCGCCGCGGTGAAACGCCATCACAAGCGCCTGCGCAGCCAGATGCTGCCGCAGAAGATGTATTAACAAATAGCTCTCAAGCAGCAAATCAACGAGGACATGAAGACCGCCATGCGGGCGAAGGACGCCGCACGGCTGTCCACCATTCGCCTGATCCTCGCCGCCATCAAGCAGCGCGAGGTGGATGAGCGAATCGAGCTCGATGACGCGGCAGTCCTCGGCGTCCTCGAGAAGATGATCAAGCAACGCCGCGAGTCGATCGCGCAGTTCGAGAAGGGCGGGCGTCAGGACCTCGCCAACAACGAGAAAGCCGAAGTGCAGGTGCTCACCGCTTATATGCCCGCGCAGATGAGCGACGCGGACATCCAAAAGGAAATCGATTCAGTGATTTCCGCTACGGGCGCGGCGGGCGCAAAGGACATGGGCAAGGTCATGGCAGCCCTAAAAGCCAAGCTCGCTGGCAAGGCGGACATGGGCAAAGTTTCGGGGCTGGTCAAGGCGAAGCTTTCCGGTTGAAAATCGGGGCGTGATCCCCGATTCGTTCAAGCAGGACCTGCTCAATCGGGTCGACATCGTGGACGTGGTCTCGCGCTACGTCCAGCTCAAGAAGGGCGGCGCCAACTACCTCGGCCTCTGCCCGTTCCATAACGAGAAAACACCTTCGTTCAGCGTAAGCCCGGCGAAGCAGTTCTATCACTGCTTCGGCTGCGGCGTGCACGGCAATGCCATCGGTTTCCTCATGGCGTACTCCGCGCTCGGCTACGTCGACGCCGTGAAGGAGCTCGCCGCATCGGTCGGCATGCAGGTCCCGGAGTCGCGCCCGCCGACGCCGCAGGAGGTCGCGCGCAAGGAGCGCGAGACCGATCTCTATGCCCTG
>JAFARH010000200.1 GCA_019245555.1 Betaproteobacteria bacterium | reverse complement strand
CGCTCACCCATCACCCAAAGGACTTCACCAAGGTGCGCACCGATTTCCGCATCCGGCCGCCCATTGTAGGCGCGGCGCAGCGTAGTGGCCGCACCTTTCAGGTTTCCTTCTCGGTATTGCACCCAGCCGAGACTATCCATGATGAAGAAATCGTCGGGCGCAAGCTCGAGCGCCTTCTCGATAAGCGTGCGTGCTTCCTTCAGCCTGGTATTGCGATCTGCGAACGAATAGCCCAAGGCGTTGTAGGCATGCGCGTGATCGGGCCGCACTTCGATCAGCTTCTTCAGGTTTTCTTCCAGCACGTCGTATTTCTCGAGCCGCTCGGCGGTGAGCGCATAGTCATACAGGAGCTCCGGTTGCTCCGGGTCGCCCTTCAGCGCATCAGCCAAAAGCTCGTACGCATCCTTGTTCCGGTTGGCGTCGCGTAAGAGCTGAGCCTCTGCGACCGTGACCTGCACCTGCTGGTCCGGATAGTCATCGCTTACCTTGTGCAGGTACTCGACCGCAGCATCGACCTTGCCCTGCTTGGCCATCGCGTTGGCGGTCCGCAGCCGCGCCGGCAGTGCTTGCTCGCCATCCTGGATCTGGTTGTACCAGTCGATTGCCTTCGGCCATTGCTTCTGCTCCTCGGCAATCTGGCCGAGGACGTAGCGCGCCTGGTCGGGATCGCGGTTGGTCGGCGAGCTGACCAGCTTCTTCATGCTGTCTTCAGCGACGGCGTAGTCCTTCAGCTGGAACGCGAGCAGACCCACGGTATAGGTGAGCTCGTTGTTTCCCGGATTCTCCGCGAGCAGGGTCTCGAACTGTTTGCGCGCTTCGGGAACGCGATTGTCGAGGATCAAGGCACGCGCGTAGTTCAGGCGCCCTTCGCGCGACTTCGGATTTTTCTCGACGAAGTCGCCAAGCCGCTTCGCTGCATCGGCAGTCGACTTCTTCTGCAGCACTGCCGCTTCCGTTACGGCAGGGGCTTCCCAGTCCGGACGGATTTCCGCCGCACGCCGTGCGGCAGCGATGGCAGCCGCATCGTCACCCGCAGCGGACGCGGCAACCGCGATCGCGAGATGGGCCGGGGCAAGAGTGGGATATTTCGCAGCAAGCTGGCGCACGACGCGCAGGTTCGCCTGCTTGTCCGGGTTGCTCGCCAGCAGTCGATTCATTTGCAGGAAGCCGCGCTCCGGATCGACGCCTTCCGCGGAAAGCAACTTTTCGAGATAAGGCTCTGCTTCGTCGACGCGCTTGGTGGAAATGAGCAGCGCAGCGACGACCTGCAGCGCAGCCGGTGATTTCGGCTCGATCTCGTGCCAGGTCTTGGCCGCCTCGAGCGCGAGATCCGGCAGCTTGCCCTGGTTTGCGACTTCGACTGCACGCCGCGCAATCCGCGGGTCACGCGTCTGGCGCGCGAGATCGAGATAGGTCTTGGCGGCGAGCGCATAGTCGCCACGCTGCATCGCGATCTCGCCGAGCAAGAGCTCGTACAGCGTCGGCTCATTCATGCCGGTTGTGTCTTCCGGCTTGATCGATTTCGGGCCGTCGCGCGTGTCACCAGACTGAGCGCATGCGACACCGGCCAATGCAAATGCGGTGGCCGCGACTACGAGGGGAAGAAACCGGGGAATGAACATCTGGATTCGACCGATCTTAGGTATATTTGGTGCCCCGCACAAGCAACTCTGGCATGCCCGAACTCCCGGAAGTTGAAGTTACGCGCCGCGGACTCATGCCGCACCTGAAAGGCCGCGTGATCTCCGCTGTCGCCGTTCGTCAGCCACGCCTGCGCTGGCCGGTCCCGCGCGCAGTGAGACAACTTGCCGGGCGCAAAGTGCAATCGGTGCGACGTCGCGGAAAGTACCTGCTCGTCGACCTGGGGGACGGACACCTGATCCTGCACTTGGGAATGTCGGGCAGCCTGCGCGTGCTGCCGCATGACACGCCCGCAGAGAAACACGATCACTTCGATCTCGTGCTCGGCGACCGCATGGTCCGCCTGCGGGATCCGCGGCGCTTCGGCGCCGTGCTGTGGACCCAGGCTTCGGTGGATGAACATCCGCTGATCGCCAACCTCGGCATCGAGCCGCTTTCCCGAGCGCTCGACCCCGCGCGCCTCTTCGCGCTCACGCGTGCGCATCGCACCGCCATCAAGCTTTTTCTAATGGACGGCCGCCGCGTCGTCGGCGTCGGCAACATCTACGCAAGCGAGAGCCTGTTCCGCGCCCGTATCGATCCCCGCAAGCGGGCAAATCGACTCACGATCGAGGATTGCACTCGCCTCTCGAAAGCAATCAAGGACACGCTGCGCTCGGCGATCCGCGCCGGCGGCTCGAGCCTTCGCGATTACATCGGGGCCGACGGACATCGCGGCGAGTCCCAGAGCCGCCATCTCGTGTACGACCGCGAGGGTAGAGCGTGTCGCCGCTGCGGCACGGCGATTAGACGAATCGTCCAGGGGCAGCGCTCGACGTTTTACTGCCCGAGCTGCCAGAAATAGCTAGCGTTTTGCTTTCTGCTTGAGCCGCTTCGCCACCGACGGGTGGACGAATTTCGAGACATTTCCGCCCAAGGCCGCTATTTCCCGGACGAGCGTCGCCGAGATGAACATGTGCTGCTCGGAGGGCGTGAGGAAGATCGTCTCCATCTTCGGGTAGAGGTTGCGATTCATCCCGGCGAGCTGGAATTCATATTCGAAATCCGAGACGGCCCGCAGCCCGCGTAGCACGACCCGCGCCTTCTGCTCGCGCACGAAATCGATCAGTAGTCCGCTGAAGCCAACAACTTCGACGTTCTTCACGTCACGCAGCACATGCTTCGCCATGTCAATGCGCTCGTCGACCGTGAAGAAAGGGCGCTTCGCCTTGCTATCGGCGATTGCGAGGACGAGCGAATCGAAAAGCGTGCTCGCGCGGCGGACCAGGTCCTCGTGCCCGCGGGTCAGCGGGTCAAACGTTCCGGGATACACCGCCTTGATCATCGCCTCTCCATTCGAAGAGCTGGTAACTCACCTGGCCGGCGCGCGCTGCCTTGAGTTCGGCCCAGCGCTCGCCCAGGCTGCTTGGCGCGTCCGACTCCACATAGACACGCGCCCCTTGCGCCAGCCGCGGCTCGAGCCGGGCCAGCACTGTCGGGAGCGCATTCTGCCTGAACGGGGGATCAAGGAAAACAACGTGAAAACGCTCGCGCGATTGCCCGAGATATTTGAACGCATCGCCGTGCACCAGCTCGACCGCTTGCGCACCGATCCGCTCGCGCGCGGTTTCGAGCGCCGCAAATGCAGTGCGATCGCTCTCGACCATCACGACGCGCGCTGCGCCGCGCGATGCGGCCTCGAACCCAAGCGCGCCGCTACCCGCAAAAAGATCGAGGCAACTCTGGCCTTCGAGCCATTGCCCCAACCAGTTGAAGAGCGTCTCGCGCACTCGATCAGGTGTCGGCCGCAATCCTGGCCGCGAGGGGACTTTTATTCGCCGGCCGCGGAATTCGCCAGCGATGATACGCACTTCCCCTTTGTTAGAATGCACTGAACCATGGTAGCAGCGCTTTCGTGGGCCGCGCGCCTGAAGAATGGCCTTGCGCGCACGCGCGAAGTGCTCAACACGCCGGTCGCCGAGCTCTTCACGCGCCGGCGCGTCGATGAGTCTCTCTTCCAGGATTTGGAAACGGCGCTGCTGCAGGCCGACTGCGGCGTCTCCGCCACCGATTGGCTCATCACCTCGCTGCGCGAGAAGGCGCGCAAGCAGAAGATCGAAGAAGGCGAAGCGCTCAAGCAGGCGCTCAAGGATTCATTGACCGAGCTCCTTTCTCCGCTGGAGAAAAAGCTCGATGTCGGTCGCGCCAAGCCCTATGTGCTGATGATTGCCGGCGTGAACGGCTCAGGCAAGACCACGTCGATCGGCAAGCTCGCGAAGTGGCTACAGTCTCAGGGCAAGAGTGTGCTTCTCGCCGCGGGCGATACATTCCGCGCCGCAGCCCGCGAGCAGCTCGTCGTTTGGGGCGAGCGGAACAATGTGCCGGTCATCGCGCAGGCGACGGGCGATCCGGGTGCAGTCGTCTTCGATGCGCTGGCCTCAGCGCGAGCGCGCGGTGTCGACGTAGTGATCGCCGACACGGCAGGACGCTTGCCGACGCAACTGCACTTGATGGAAGAGATCCGCAAGGTCAAGCGCGTCGCCACGAAAGCGCAGGCGGGTGCGCCGCACGAAGTGCTGCTGGTGCTCGACGCGAACACAGGGCAGAACGCAGTCGCACAGGTGAAGGCGTTCGACGACGCGCTCGGCCTCACGGGGCTCGTCTTGACGAAGCTCGACGGAACGGCGAAGGGCGGCGTCGTGTGCGCCATCGCGCGCGAGCGCCCGATCCCCCTCATCTTCGTCGGCGTTGGCGAAGGCATCGACGACCTGCGGCCCTTCGCGGCGCGAGAGTTCGCCGAGGCGCTGGTTGGTTAGCTTCTCGGCGGTCGCGAAGCGCTATCGCGGCGGCGAGGAAGCGCTGAAAGAGGTTACGTTCTCGGTCGAGCCCGGTGAGCTCGTGTTCATCACCGGCCGCTCCGGCGCCGGCAAGTCGACGCTGCTCAAGCTGATTCCGGCCATCGAGCGGCCGAGTTCGGGTGCCGTGATAGTGAACGGCCAGAACGTCGGCGCGCTGAAGGGCTCGGCGATTCCCTATCTGCGCCGCAATCTCGGCTTGGTGTTCCAGGACCAGAAGCTGCTCTACGATCGCTCGGTATTCGAGAACGTGATGCTGCCGCTCGCCTTCTCGACGCATTCGACGAATGAAGCATCGCGCCGCGCCCGCGCCGCGCTCGACAAGGTGGGCCTTCTCGCTCGCGAGAGATCGAATCCGATCCAGCTTTCGGGCGGCGAGCAACAGCGCCTTGCCATCGCGCGCGCCGTGGTAAACCGGCCTTCGATCCTCATTGCGGACGAGCCGACCGCGAATCTCGACGCCGAATCAGCGCGACGCATCGTCGACATCTTTGTCGAGTTCAACCAGGTGGGCGTTACCGTCCTCATCGCGACCCATGACCAGGGCCTCGTCACCCAGTACGGCAAACGCCTGCTGCACCTCGAGGGCGGGCGGGTGCAATGAAAGCCTGGCTCCGTCAGCATCGACACGCATTTGCCCGCGCGCTGCCGCGCATCGAGCTACTCAACGTCGTGGTCATCGGAGTCGCTCTCGCACTTCCTGCCGGCGGCTATGCGCTTCTTGAGAGCGTGCGTGCCGTGGCCGGCCGCCTCGCCGTCGAGCCGCAGATCTCGGTGTTCCTCGACGCGAAGCGGACGAATGTCGATGCGCTGGGCACAATACTCAAGCGCGATCCGCGCGTGGTGCGTCTTCGCTACATCCCTCGCGACCAGGCATTGAAAGAGCTCGGCGCCGTGCAGGGAATGGGCGAGCTCGTTGCGGCGCTCGGCCGCAATCCGCTGCCCGATGCGTACGTCGTGACAACGTCCGAGGAGAACCTCGAGTCCCTTGCCAAGGACGTCGCAAAGATCCCCGGCGTGGCCCAAGTACAAGCGGACGCACTTTGGGCACGGCGTCTGGCGACCCTAGCGCGACTCGCGCGTACAGCGCTCTGGCTGCTGGCGGGAGTACTCGGAGCCGCGCTCATCGCCGTGACCTTCAACACCATCCGGCTGCAGATCCTCACGCAGCGCGACGAGATCGAAGTCTCGAAGCTCATCGGCGCAACCGACGGCTTCATCCGGCGGCCGTTCTATTACGCCGGCCTTCTGCAAGGACTCGCAGGCGGAGCGCTCGCGCTCGTGATCGTCGGTGGATCGCTCGCGCTGCTAAACCGCGAGGTGCGTCTACTGGCCGAATCGTATGGATCGGATTTTCGATTCGCCTTCCCCCGGGAACCGGATTCGGTCGCCTTCCTTGTCCTCGCCGGACTGCTCGGTTGGCTGGGGGCCCACCTCTCAGTGAGCCGGCACCTCAAGGAGATCGAGCCCAGATAGATGTCAGTGCTCGCTATCGTTATCCGTTAGCTAGGGGAACCGTTTGTAGAATTAGCACTCTAAATACCCGAGTGCTATACTCTGGTACCTAAGGAGGAATGCTGATGACCACCCAGGCTGCGATGACCCTCGCCATACCGGCGGCTTCCATGCCGATGCCGGTGGGCAGCATCGACGCTTATATCCAGGCGGTAAATCGCTTCCCGATCCTCTCGCTGGAGGAAGAGCAGCGCCTCGCGCGCCGCTTCCGCAACGACAACGATCTCGAGGCCGCCCGCCAACTCGTGGTTTCCCATCTTCGGCTGGTAGTCGCGACCGCGCGCGGCTATCTCGGCTACGGGCTGCCGCATGCCGACCTGATTCAGGAAGGCAACATTGGCCTGATGAAGGCGGTGAAGCGCTTCGACCCCGATCGCGGCGTGCGTCTGGTCTCGTTCGCGATCCACTGGATCAAGGCCGAGATGCACGAATACATCCTGCGCAACTGGCGCCTTGTGAAAGTGGCGACGACCAAGGCGCAGCGCAAGCTTTTCTTCAACCTGCGCTCGATGAAGAAGGACCTCGGTCCGATGAGCGTGGGCGAGGTCGCGCACGTGGCGGACGCGCTCAACGTCAAGCCGGAGGAAGTCGTCGAGATGGAGACGCGTCTCGCCGGCCAGGAGCTCGCCTTCGAAGGCGAGCGCGACGACGAGGACAGCTTCGCCCCGGCGCAGTACATCGCCGATGAAGCGGCCGAGCCGTACCGCCTGCTGGAAGCCGAGGAATCGGAGCGCGTGAAGAACGAGGG
>JAFARH010000192.1 GCA_019245555.1 Betaproteobacteria bacterium | reverse complement strand
CCTGGGCGAGGTGGCGTCGACACACGCACGGTTGAGCGCGGTCACCAGCGCCGAGCCGCCGCGATCGAGGCGGAAGCTCTCGCCCGGGGAGACGTAGTAGTCGCGATGGTCGGCTTCCTGCGTGATCCACGTGCCGCCCCAGCGCACGCGGAGGGTCATCCCCTCGCCGTCTTCGATGCGTAGCGAGCTGCCGCGCGCCATGACGAGCTGGTCGAGAACGATCTTTTCAGAGTTGGCCACTGCATTCTCCTGGTAGGCGCGCGTACCCGCGGTGATTGATCTGCCGGCGGCGTTCGACTTCAGCGCCGAGCGGGCTGCGCCACGCCTCGAGACCGATGTCCTTGATCGTGCGATCGTCGAGCTCGGTGAGATAAACCTCGGCGCGGCGCCGGCTGGCCCACGCCCGCGCTTCGTGCAGCCAAGTCCACGCGGCGAGCAACTTCCTGAAGAAGGCGCGCATCAGTAGGTCCCGATCTGTCCGGCGGCGCGACGCAGTGCTTCGCGGCGGCGCGATGTGATGTAGACGGAAGGCCTACGGTTGCTGCCCATGGCATGAGTCGCGGCAACGCGCTCGAGCCACTGCCACACTTTCGTAACCAACTTCACGGCGGTGTCCATTTGCAGCTTTCCTTTCGTAGCGAACGCTGCTGCACGTTACGCGCGCGATGTAATGTGCAGATGTCTGCCGGGAAACCGTTTGTTGCCGGCTTGTATAATCGACGCGCGAAAGGGAGCCGATGGATGCAGTGCGCGTACTGATCGTCGACGACGATCCGGCGATTCGGCAGATGCTCTCCGAGTATCTCGGCGAGCATGGTTACGAGGTGGCGGTGGCGGCGAGCGGAGTAGCGATGCGCGCCGAGCTCGAGCGCGCGCGTCCCGCCGTGGTGCTGCTCGACATCGGACTGCCCGGCGAAGACGGCCTCACGCTCGCGCGCTTCCTCCGCGAGCGCTATGAGCTCGGCATCATCATGGTCACCGGCGCGGACGAGGTCGTCGACCGCGTCGCCGGCCTCGAAGTCGGCGCCGACGACTACATCGCAAAACCCTTCGATCCACGCGAGCTCCGCGCGAGAATCAAGAGCGTCCTGCGGCGCGTGCAGACGAAAAGCGCCCCGGTAGGGTCGAAAGCAGCGCGCGAGATGGCCGCCATCGGCGCCTGCACGCTCAACCTCCGCTCACGCGAGCTGCGCGACGGCAAAGGACGCGAGGTGCCGATCACCGCGATGGAGTTCGCCCTCCTCAAGACCTTCCTCGACCATCCGAACCAGGTTCTCTCCCGCGATCAGCTGCTGAACCTCACCCGCAACCGCGAGTGGGAGCCCTTCGACCGCTCGATCGACATTCGCATCGCACGGCTGCGCCGCAAGATCGAGGAAAATCCCGACCGGCCCAAGTCCATCAAGACCGTCCGCGGGGCTGGCTACATGTTCATACCTCGGGAAACGTAACAATCTTGTTTCAATGTGACCGGCGGGTAACTTAGCTGTCGGTCCCAGCCGGGTCTCTCTAGACTGCCCGTCTATGCCGCCGATGGACCCGGAAACGCGCCTTTCCGTCCTGCAGGACTCGGCGCTCGCCGTGTCGAGCGCTCGCGGCGAGCGCATCTTCGCCGAGCTCACCCGCTACCTTTCCACAATCCTGCGTTGCGAGCTCGCGCTCATCGGCCGGATCGTGGGCAAGAACATTCGCACGCTCGGTGTGCACGGCGAGCACGGCTACCGGGAGAACTTCGAATACGAGCTCGCCACGACCCCATGCAACGACGTGGTGGGCAAGAGCTTCATGGTGGTACCGCAGGATGTCACCTCGCGCTATCCGGACGATCGGCTGATCGCCGACTTCGGCGCGGTGGGCTATGCCGGCTATCCGCTGAACGATTCGACCGGGCGCTCGGTGGGCGTGCTCGCCATCCTCGCGAAGAAGCCGATCATCAACCACGCGCTGGTCGAAGCGGTGCTGAAGATCTTCGCGGTTCGCGCGGAGGCCGAGCTCGAGCGCTGCGCTCACGAGGAGGCGCTCGCCGGCTCGGTGGAGCAGTACCGCTCCATCTTCAATGCCGCACCCGCCGCATTAGTGCTGCGCAACGCCGATTTTCGCGTCGTCGATGTAAATCCCGCATATGAAGCGATGAGCGGCCGCACGCGCGATGAGGTCATTGGCCGCGATGCGTTGAGCATGAGCCCGCAGTCCCTCACCGACTATGTGCGCGCCTTGCACAAGCGCGCGCTCGCCGGCGAGCACGTGGGCTTCGAGTCGCACGCGAAGCGCAAGAACGGCGAGCGGGTCCAGATGGAATGGCGCGGCGTGCCGATCGTGCAAGGCGGCGCGCCGCACGTGCTCTACATCGGTCAGGACATTACCGCCCGCAAGACCGATGAACAGGTGTTGCGCGCCAGCGAGGAGCAATACCGGGCGATCTTCAACGCCGCGGCGGACGCGCTCGTGCTACGCGACAACACCGGCAAGGTAGTCGACGTCAACGCCGCCATGAGCGTCCTCACCGGCTACTCGCGGGAGGAAGTCATCGGCAACGGCCGCTGGATCTTCGCCCGCCAGGACAACACCCAACTTGCCGGCGACATGTTCCGGCGCGTGCTTGCCGGCGAAAGCGTGCATTTCGAGGTCCAGGGCATTCGAAAGGACGGCACTCCGATCGACGTCGAGATGCGTGCTGTGCCGATGCTCTATCGGGGCAAGATGCACGCGCTCGGCATGGCACGGGACATCACTGCCCGCAAGCGGGCTGAGGCGGAACGCGACGGGCTCGAGGCGCAGCTCCGCCAGGCGCAGAAGATGGAAGCGATCGGCCACCTCACCGGCGGCATCGCGCACGACTTCAACAACCTGCTGGCAAGCATCATGGGCTACGTGGTGCTCGCCGCGGAGCGCGAAGGCGCTACCGCCGATCCCAAGCTCGCGCGCTACCTCGACCAGGCGCTCGCCTCCTCGCGCCGGGCGCGAGACCTGATCCAGCAGATGCTCACCTTTAGCCGCGGCCAGCGCGGCACGCCCCGCGTGGTCGATCTTGCCGAAACAGTGGCGCGCTCGGTGAAGCTCGTCCGCGGCTCGATCGCCTCGAGCATCGAGATGCAGACCGAGCTCGACCCGGGCGCGCATGTCCTGCTCGACCCGGTGCAGCTCGACCAGGTACTGCTCAACCTCGCGATCAACGCGCGCGACGCCATGGGCGAGAAAGGCACGCTCGCCGTGACCGTCCGGCAGGCGCAGGCCCTGCGCCACGTGTGCGCGAGCTGCCGGCAGCGATTTGCCGGACTCTTCGTGGAGCTCGCCGTCGCCGACTCCGGCCCCGGCATCGCACCGCATGTTCTCGAGCGCATCTTCGAGCCGTTCTTCACTACCAAGGAAGTCGGCCGCGGCAGCGGCATGGGCTTGGCGACCGTGCACGGCATCGTCCACGAGCACGGCGGCCATATCGTGGTCGATCGACCGGCCAGCGGCGGCGCGCGCTTTCGCGTCCTCCTCCCGGCACTCGACGACGCTGCGCCGGTCGACACGCCTCGGGTGGAGAATGCAGGCAGCGGCAAGAAACCGCAGCTCGCCGGCAAGATTCTGGTCGTCG
>JAFARH010000113.1 GCA_019245555.1 Betaproteobacteria bacterium | reverse complement strand
TTGCACGTAGTTCGAGCGCGGCGGCCGGAAAACTCCCGGCGAATTGCCGACGTGAAAGTGAAGCAAGCGGAATGCAGTACCCGCGGAGCGCGGCCCTTGGTGCAGATCGCGCACGGCGAGTGCACCAAGCGCACCTTTCAGCGCGTCAGTCTCGAACCAGTCGTCTAGAAGTTCCGCGACCGGCATAGGGAGCACGCGCATGAGGTCTTCAATGCCGACGCGCCCGAGGCGGCGGATCTTCAGGGCGAAACGCAGATCGACGAGGCTCGGCGGAGGCGCGAGATAGAGTTCCTCCAAGAGCGCCGCAAGTTTCGCCATGCGCTCGCAGAACTCGGGCCACTTGCCTGCGTCGCGTGGACTCACGCGTCGAATCGCGCCCGCGCTGCGGCTCACGTCTTGCCGCAACTCGAGGGCGTCGCCATCCGGCAACACCGCTCGTAGCCACGGATCGGGCAGATCCACGACGACGCCCGGCATCGTGACAGCACGCGGCACCCATCCTTCAGTGTGAGTAGGAGCGGCGTGCTCCTGCACCACGACGACGCTTCGTCCGGCACGCAGCAGTTGATGTGCCGCAGCGAGCTCGTCGGGGCCGACGCCGATGACGATCGCGTCGGTCATGCGCGTACCCCGAGGATCGCCATCGCCGCATTGCGCCCGGATGCGCCCATCACGCCACCGCCGGGATGCGTGCCCGAGCCGCATTGGTAGAGCCCACGGATCGGCGTGCGATAGCGCGACCACGCCGGCGCCGGCCGCAGGAAGAACATCTGCTGCAACGTGAGCTCGCCCTGGAAGATGTTGCCTTCCGACAGGCCGACGATGCGCTCGATGTCTGCGGGCGTGATCACCTGCCGATGAAGGATCGCGCTCTTCAGGTTCGGCGCGTACTCGGCGAGCGTGTTCACCACGGTGTCGCCGAACTGCTCGCGCTTCGCGTCGCTCCAGCCGCCGTTCACGTGATAGGGCGCGTACTGCACGAAGATCGACATCACGTGCTTGCCCGGCGGCGCCATCGATGGATCGAGCATCGACGGGATCACGATGTCCATGTACGGCCGGCGCGAAATCTCGCCGTACTTGGCATCGTCGTAGGCGCGCTCGAGATAGTCGACGCTCGGGCTGATCGAGATCGCACCGCGATAAATAGGATTGAGATGCGGCGGCCCGATTTCCGCCATGCAGGTGAAGCGCGGCAGCTCGCTCAGCGCGAGATTCACCTTGCCGGAGGAACCGCGGAACTTGTAGCGCTGGATAGCGGAGACGAAGTCGTTCGGCAGATGCGCTTCGCCGACGAGACCCAGGAATGTGCGCCGCGGATCGGCGCCGGACACGACAATAGGCGCGCGCAACTCTTCTCCGCCGTCGAGCACCACACCTACCGCACACTCGCCGGTGACGAGAATTTTCGAGACAGCCGCCTGCGTCCGGAGGTCGGCGCCACGCGCCTGCGCCGCGGCGGCGATCGCCGCGCTCACCGACCCATTGCCGCCCTTGGCGAAACCCCAGGCACGGAAGACGCCGTCGAGCTCGCCCATGTAGTGATGCAGCAGCACATAGGCGGTGCCGGGCGAGCGCGGCCCGAGCAGCGTACCGATGATGCCGCTCGCTGATTTCGTCCCCTTCAGCGCTTCGCTCTCGAACCATTCGTCGAGATAGTCGGCCGCGCTCATCGTGAGCAGCTTCCACAGCGCGTTGAGATCCTTCTCCGGGAGGCGGCGGAAATAGCGCCCAAGGCGCAGCACGTCAAAGAGCTCGCGCGGATCGAGCGAGGCTGGATTGGGCGGAGCAGTGGAAAGGAGCGGCTTTACCGCACGCGCCATGCGATGCAGGAGCAGGCCGAACTCGTCGTACGCCTCGGCATCGCGCGGCGAATGGCGCGCAAGCTCGCGGCGGTTCTGGTCGTGATCTGACCACTGCGCAAGGTAGTCGCCGTTCGCTAGCGGCGTGAGCGTGCTCTCGAGCGGAAGGATTTGCAGGCCGTGGCGCGGCAGCTCGAGCTCTCGAATGATCTCCGGCCGCAGGAGGCTCACGACATAAGAGAAGACCGAGAAGCGGAAGCCCGGGAACACTTCCTCGCTCCACGCGGCACCGCCGACGCGCTCGCGGCGCTCCAGCACCAACACCTTGCGTCCGGCGCGCGCCAGGTACGCGGCGCAGGCGAGGCCATTGTGTCCACCACCGACGATGATTACGTCGTAGGCCTTCATGCTTTCTTCCGCGGCGGATCGAAGAACGGTTTTTTCACCACGCGAGCGGCAGCGCGCTTCCGGCGGTGCTCGACTGTGATCTCCATCTCGAGCGGCGTATCGACCGCGAACCACGGTGCGCGCAGGTGCGCTAGCGCGATGTACTTCTTGAGGAGCGGCGACCAGCCGCCGCTCGTGGCATAGCCCACCTGCTCGCCGCCCGAATAGATCGGCACGCTCATCCGCCACGCCGCGCTCGGCAGGCGCGTTGCGAGGCCGACTTCGGCATAAAGCCGCTCGAGCGAGTTCCACTCGAGCTCGATGCCGACGAATTGCCACCGCGCTCCGCGCGCCTTCTCCGAAGCGAGGGCGTCGCGACCGATGAAGCGCTCCTTATTGAGATTCACGGTCCAGCCGAGGTCGAGCTCGTAGGGCGACGAGAGCTGGCTGTCGATCAGCACCTTGCGCGCGGGAACGTAGTCGACGTCGATCAGCATCAGGCCCGCCTCGATGCGCGCGATGTCGAGCGCCAGCATGCCCGCAGGCATGATGCCGTAGCCGCGTCCCGCCTCCATGAGCGCGTCCCACACTGGAAGAGCCTTCGCGCCATCCATCCAGATCTCGAAGCCGAGATCACCGGTATAGCCGGTGCGAGAGATTTCCACCGGGATGTCGCGTATCGCTGCGGGCGCCAGCCGGAAGTACTTCAGCGTCGGCGCACCTAGTGACTGCAGGATCGACCATGCCATTGGGCCTTGCAGCGAAAGCGCGGCCATCGAATCCGACGCATCGGTGATCGTCACGTCCATGCCGGCCGCGTTGTCTTCGAGCCAGCGCAGGTTGGGCTCGGCGGAGGTCATGCGGAACGTGTCTTCACTTAGCCGCGTAACCGTGCCGTCGTCGATCACCTTGCCGGCGTGATCGCACCATGGCGTATAGAGCACCTGGCCGACCTGGGCATTGATGACGTCGCGGGGAACGATGAGGTCGAGGAGCCGAATGGCGTCGCGCCCGCGCACCACATACTTATAGAGAGGCGAGACATCGAACAGCGCCGCCGCCGAGCGGATGACGTGGTATTCGCGCTCGTGAGTCAGCTCGTAGGAGCTCGCGACGACATGACCCGCCCATCGCCGCCACGCATGGCTTACGCAGAGCGCGGCAGTGCGCTCGTGGAAGGGCGTGGTCTTCAGCACGGCGCTATTCCACCGTGACGGACTTGGCGAGATTCCTCGGCTTGTCGACGTCGGTACCGCGCGCGAGCGCGGTGTGATACGCGAGCAGCTGCAGCGGCACGACATGCAGGATCGGCGAAAGCGCGCCCGCGTGTGCGCCGAGCTCGATTACGTGGACCACATCCGAAGAGGGGATGTTGGCCCCCTTGTCGGCAAAGATATAGAGCTCACCGCCCCGCGCGCGCACTTCCTGCAGGTTCGACTTCAGCTTCTCGATCAGCGCGTCGCCTGGCGCCACCGCGACCACCGGCATGTTCTCGTCGACGAGGGCAAGCGGACCGTGCTTGAGCTCGCCCGCCGCGTAGGCCTCGGCGTGGATATAGGAGATTTCCTTGAGCTTGAGCGCGCCTTCCATGGCGATCGGCCAGTGGATGCCGCGGCCGAGGAAGAGCGCATGCTCTTTCGACGCGAAGCGCGCGGTCCATGCGGCGACCTGCGATTCGGTGGCGAGCACTTCGTTCAACGCCGCCGGCAGATGGCGCAGCGCATGGAGGTGGCCGCGCTCGGCCTCCGGCGTGAGTCGCCCGCGAACACGAGCGACCACGAGCGAGAGCAGGAAGAGAGCTGCGAGCTGAGTTGTAAACGCCTTCA
>JAFARH010000293.1 GCA_019245555.1 Betaproteobacteria bacterium | reverse complement strand
CTGCTGCTGCGCCGTCTCTACCCCTACCTCGGGGCGCTGCAGTCGCAGCCGTCGAGGTACCTGGAGGCCTTCTTCCGGCAGGGCCTTGAGGCCGCTGACGATCCGCTTTTCTCGCACATGCCGCGCTTTACGCTCACGCGACGCATCCGGCAGTTCTATTCGGCGGACCTCGCCACGACGATCAACGGCTATGACCCACTGGAGGAGATGCGCTCCAGCCTGCCGGCGGAATTCAAATCCTGGCATCCGCTGTCGCGCGCGCAATACCTGGAGACCGGCTGCCTGCTACCCGGCTACATCCTCTCTTCGCAGGGCGACCGCGTGGCGATGGCGCATGCGGTCGAGGGACGTTTCCCCTTCCTCGACCACCGCGTAGTCGAGCTCGGCGCAGCGTTGCCGCCGACAATGAAGGTGAAGGGCCTGCGCGAGAAGCACGTGCTGCGTGAAGCCCTGGGCCGGCACCTGCCCTCCTCGATCGTCGAGCGACCGAAACAGCCCTATCGCGCA
Source organism: Betaproteobacteria bacterium (assembly GCA_019245555.1). Lineage (GTDB taxonomy): Bacteria > Pseudomonadota > Gammaproteobacteria > Burkholderiales > SG8-39 > SCGC-AG-212-J23. The sequence continues at coordinate 3,447 of JAFARH010000293.1, read as the reverse complement.
CCCGACAGCGAGAGCTTCGTACAGGGCGATGCGCCGGACTATGTCGAGGCTCTGCTCGCCCCCGACGCGATCCGGAGCGCGGGCTACTTCGATGCCACCGCGGTGGAGCGCCTGGTGCGCAAGTGCCGTAGTCCGCTTGGACGACTTTCAGCCGGAGACAACATGGCGTTCCTCGGCATTCTCTCCACGCAAATTCTCCACTCGTGCTACGTGCGGGCGTTGATCTGAAGGGCCCTGCCCGAGCCGAGCCCCGTGTAAAGAAGCTCGGCTATCGTCACGCTTGCCCGGAACTTACGCCCCCATGAAACACGACATCAGCCTGGCCGTGCGCCGGTTCATCGGCGAGAACTTCCTGTTTCGCGACGACGGCGATGCCATCACGCACGACGCGTCGCTGCTCGACGCCGGCATCATCGACTCGACCGGCGTTCTCGAGCTGGTCTGCTTCCTCGAGACCACCTTCGGCATCGAAGTGCAGGACGACGAGATGCTGCCGGAGAACCTCGACTCGATCCGCGCGATCGCGAACTACGTAGACCGCAAGCTCGACCCCCGGAAGAAGCTCGAGCTCGTAGCCTGAAGTTACGGGTCTAATCCAAAACTAATGCGCGTCGAATCGTTCTTGCTGGAGAGCGCCCGCCGCTTTCCGGCCAAGACGGCGCTGGTAGCCGGGCCGCAGCGCCTGAGCTATGAGGAGCTGGCGCAGCGCGCCAGCGCCTTCGCCGCGCATCTGGCGAGCAAGGGCCTCCAGCGCGGCGATCGCGTCGTGATCTTCCTGCAGAACTCGCCCGAGGCGGTGACCGCCGTCTTCGGGACGCTTCTCGCCGGTGGCATCTTCAGCGTCGTCAACCCGGGAACGAAGAGCGACAAGCTCGCCTACATCCTGAATCACTGCGCGGCCAAGGTGCTGGTCACCGAGCCGCGCCTCCAAGCCATCGCGCATGACGCGCGCGAACGCGCCCCGGCGGTCGTGACCACCGTCGTAGCACCCTTCAATTTCCAGCCTGCGGCCGTGCCGAACCCAGGCATCGACCTGGACGTCGCGATGATCGTGTACACGTCCGGCTCGACGGGCTTTCCCAAGGGCGTGACGATGACTCACGCCAACATCGTGGCGGCCGCAACCTCGATCACCACGTACCTGGAGAGCAAGGAAAGCGATGTCGTGCTCTCCGTGTTGCCGCTCGCCTTCGATTACGGCCTGTACCAGGCGCTGATGTGCGCGAAGGTCGGCGCCACGCTGATCCTCGAGAAGTCGTTCACATATCCCGCGGTCGTGCTGGAGAAGCTGAAGAACGAGCGCGTAACCGGCTTCCCGCTGGTGCCGACGCTCGCGGCGATGCTCTTGCAGATGAAGCACCTCACGCCGGGCATGTTTCCGGATCTGCGCTACCTCACGAATACGGCCGCCGCGCTGCCACGGGCGCATATCGAGCGGCTGCGCGATCTCTTCCCGCAAGCGAAGCTCTATTCGATGTACGGCCTCACCGAGTGCAAGCGCTGCACTTATCTGCCGCCCGAGCAGCTCGCGATCCGGCCGGAGTCCGTGGGCATCGCCATTCCCGGGACCGAAGCCTACGTGGTGGACGAGCAAGGAGAGCGCGTACCGCCAGGCACGACCGGTGAGCTGGTGATCCGCGGCGCGCACGTGATGAAGTGCTATTGGAACGACGACGCGGCGACGTCGCGGGTGCTCAAATCCGGACCCTACCCCTGGGAAAAGGTCCTGCATACCGGCGATCTCTTCCGCACGGACACGGAAGGCTTCCTCTACTTCGTCAGCCGCAAGGACGACATCATCAAGACGCGCGGCGAGAAGGTGAGTCCCAAGGAAGTCGAGAACGTGCTCTACGAGCTGGCGGGAATCCGCGAGGCGGCCGTGATCGGCGTCCCTGACCCCCTCCTCGGCATGGCAATCAAGGCGATCGTCGCCGCGGAAGAAGGCGTGACCGAACGCGACGTCATCCGCCACTGCGCGGCGCGACTCGAAGACTTCATGGTGCCCTCGATCGTGGAATTCCGCGGCCAGCTGCCGAAGAGCGAGAACGGCAAGATCGCCCGCAAGGAGCTTGCGGCCGCATGAACGCTCGCTTCGATCCGCTCAAGCTCAAGATCGACGCCGCTGCCGAGATCGATCGCATCACGGCAGCGCTGCGCGGCCAGGTGCTGCGGAATCTGCGCCGCAAAGGCGTCGTGCTCGGACTATCGGGAGGCGTTGACTCCAGCGTGGTCGCCGCCTTGTGCGTACGCGCCTTCGGTCCGACGAGCGTGCTCGGGCTCTTCATGCCGGAGCAGGATTCGGATCCCGACAGCCTGCGCCTCGGCAAGAGCGTCGCCGAGTGGCTCGGCATCGATGTCGTGCTCGAGGACATCACGCCGATCCTGAATGGCGCCGGCTGCTATCGCCGACGCGACCAGTTCATCTGCCGCCTCTTCCCGCAATACGGGCCGGGCTGGCGCTCCAAGGTCGTGCTGCGCAAGGCGAACGGCACCGCCGGCTACAACATCTTCCATCTCGTCGTGCGCAGTCCCAAGGGCGAAGAGATGGAAGCACGCATGCCGCTCGAGGTGTACCTCGGCATCATTGCGACGACCAACATGAAGCAACGCACGCGGAAGCAGCTCGAGTACTACCACGCCGATCGCCTGCAGTACGCGGTGGCCGGCACGCCGAACCGGCTCGAGTACGACCAGGGCTTCTTCGTGAAGAACGGCGATGGCGCTGCCGATGTGAAGCCGATCGCGCACCTCTACAAGACGCAGGTCTACCAGCTCGCCGCGGAGCTGGGCGTGCCCGAGGAAATCCGCAGCCGCACGCCGACGACCGATACCTATTCGCTCGCGCAGACGCAGGAGGAGTTCTTCTTCGGCATCTCGCTCCGCACCCTCGACGTCTGCATGTACGCGCTCGACCACGGCGTGCCGGCGGAAACCGTGGCGCCGGCGGTGGGGCTCACTCCCGAGCAGGTTCAGCACGTCTTCCGTGACATCGCCGGCCGGCGGCGCAGCACGCGCTACCTTCACGAAGCGCCGCTGCTCGTCGATGCGTCCAGCTAGCACGCAGAAAGCCAGGACCGTGTGGGTGCAGGTAGGCGACGGCGCGCGCCTTGAGCTGCACCACACGCCGTGGTGGCGGCATATCTATTTCGATTTCCGGCGCTATCGCGTCACGGCGGACGCGGCGCTCCGCACCCTCTTCCTCACGCAGGGCTTCTGGGCAAGCTCGATCTACCGGATGGCGCGGGCCGCGCTGCAGCGTAGCCCGCTACTTACCCCGCTCGCCGTCGCGGCTCAAAAACTTGTCGAGATCGTTACCGGCATCAGCATCCCGGCACAGTGCGAGATCGGCGACGGCCTCTACATCGGCCACTACGGCTCGATCATCCTCGCGCCCGAGGTTCGTGTCGGGCATAACTGCAGCCTCGCGCAGAACGTCACCATCGGCAT
>JAFARH010000110.1 GCA_019245555.1 Betaproteobacteria bacterium | reverse complement strand
CGCGAATCGCACGCCCGCGCCCAGCGAGGCACAGGTCGAGCTGCCGGCCTATCCAGCGGTGGCACGTCTGATCGAGTTCGAGAAACATCCCGGCGCGGCTTTCCGGTACTTCATCGATCCGGAGACGCTTTCAGTCGACAAGGAAGGGGTCGTGCGCTACGTGCTCGTTGCGCGCAGCTCGAGCGGAGTCCAGAACGTGAGTTATGAAGGGCTGCGTTGCGAGACGGCCGAGTACCGCTTCTACGCGTTCGGCCAGGCGGACGGCACGTGGTCGCGCTCGCGCTCGGATTGGCGCTCGCTGCAACAGAGCCAGCCGCTGCAACGTATTCTCTATGCCGACTACTTCTGTCCGCAGAAGGTGGCGATATTCAACCCCGGTGAAGGCGTGCGCGCGTTGCGCGACGGCGGCCATCCATTCGCCAAGGGATTTGGCGGCGAACTGGGCCGCGACAAGTAACTGCGCCTAGAGCAGGACCAGGTTGTCCCTGTGGATGAGCTCGGGCTCGTCCATGTAACCGAGGATCTTCTCGATCTCCGCAGACGGATGGCGCATGATGCGCCGCGCCTCGGCCGCCGAGTAGTTGACGAGCCCACGCGCAACCTCGCGCCCCTCGGGATCGAGGCACGCGACGACGGCGCCGCGCTCGAAATCTCCCGACACCTCGATCACGCCGATCGGCAGCAGGCTTTTCCCATCGCGTGTGAGGGCGCGCGCGGCGCCGGCGTCGAGCTTGAGCTTCGCCGCCACGGTGAGATGGTCGGCGAGCCATTGTTTGCGCGCCGCGAGCGGCACTGTCTTGGCCGTGAGCAGGCTGCCGATTCGCTCGCCGGTGGCAAGGCGTGTAAGCACGTCGCGCTCTCGTCCGTCCGCAATGACGGTGTGTGCGCCGCTGCGTGCGGCGCGGCGCGCGGCCTGCACCTTCGTGAGCATCCCGCCCTTCGCGAGCGCGCTGCCGGTGCCGCCAGCCATGGCTTCCAGCTTCGCGTCCAAGGCGTCGGCTTCGCTCACGAGCTTCGCATTCGGGTTGTGGCGCGGATCGGCGTCGAAGAGACCCGCCGTATCGGTGAGGATGATCAGCGCGTCCGCCTCCACGAGGTTGGTGACGAGCGCGCCGAGCGTGTCGTTGTCGCCGAACTTGATCTCATCGGTGACCACGGTGTCGTTCTCGTTGATCACCGGGATCGCGCCGAGCTCGAGCAGAGTGCGCAGCGTCGAGCGCGCGTTGAGGTAGCGCTGCCGGTCCGCCATGTCGGCGCTCGTGAGGAGTACCTGCGCGGTGTGCAGCCCGTGCTTGCGGAAGCAGGATTCGTAACACTGCACGAGTCCCATCTGCCCGACTGCGGCGGCCGCCTGCAGCTCGTGCATCGTCTGCGGGCGCTTCGTCCAGCCCAGGCGCTGCATGCCTTCGGCGATCGCGCCGCTCGAGACGAGGATTACGCGGCGGCCCTCGCGCACGAGTCCTGCGATCTGCTCCGCCCAGCGCGCGATCGCCTCGGCGTCGAGCCCGCGCCCCGCGGAAGTGAGGAGCGACGAGCCCACTTTCACGACGAGCGTCCTCGCGTCGCGCAGCGAGATCACTTGGCGAGCTCCTTCGCGATCGCCTTGGTCACCGTCTCGCAGCCTTCACCGGAGAGCGCCGAGATGGCGAACCACGGCCGCTTCCAGCGCAAAGCACGGACGACTTTTTCAGCCCTGGCCTTCGCATCCTGCACCGCGTCTGTCTTGTTGAACACCAGCCAGCGCGGTTTGCGATGCAGCGCCTCGTCGTATTTCCTTAGCTCTGCTGCCACGGCCCTCGCCGCGTACGCCGGATCCTGATCTGTGAGATCGACGAGGTGCAGCAGGATCTTGGTGCGCGAGAGATGGCGCAGGAACTGGTGGCCGAGGCCGGCGCCCTCGGATGCGCCCTCGATCAGCCCGGGGATGTCGGCGATGACGAAGCTGCTGTGCCCAACGCGGACGACGCCGAGCGATGGGTTGAGCGTGGTGAACGGATAGTCGGCCACTTTCGGCCGCGCGCTCGACACGGCGCGGATGAAGCTCGACTTTCCCGCGTTCGGCAGCCCGAGTAGTCCCACGTCAGCCAGCACCCGCAGCTCGAGGGCGAGGCGCCGGCTTTCGCCGGGCTCGCCGCGCGTGAACTGGCGAGGCGCACGGTTGACGCTCGACTTGAAGTGCACATTGCCGAGGCCGCCCTGGCCGCCACGCGCGAGAAGCGCGCGCTCGCCGTCCTTCGCCAGGTCGGCCACCAGGTCGCTCGTCTCCTCGTCGCGGATCACCGTGCCGACCGGCACGCGCAGCACCTTGTCCTCGCCACCGCGCCCGTTGCAATCCGAGCCCATGCCACGCACGCCATCTTCCGCGCGGTGGATGCGATCGAAGCGATAGTCGACGAGCGTATTGATGTTCCGGTCGGCGCGCGCCCAGATGCTGCCGCCCTTGCCGCCGTCGCCGCCGTTCGGCCCGCCGTAGCGGATGTATTTCTCGCGACGAAACGTCGCCGCGCCGTCTCCTCCTTTGCCGGCGTGGACCTCGATCTTCGCTTCGTCGATGAATTTCATGGTCCAGAAATAAAAAAGCCCTATCGGCTTCGATAGGGCTTCTTATGTATTAGGTACCGGCTACGCCGGAATCACGCTCACGGTGTTATTGCTGTCTTCGCCGCGCACGGCGTATTGCACCTGGCCGTTCACGCGCGCATAAAGCGTGTGGTCGCGGCCCATGCCGACGTTCGCGCCCGCATGCACCTTGGTGCCGCGCTGGCGAACGAGGATCTGGCCGGCGTTGACGCGCTCGCCGCCGTAGACCTTCACGCCGAGACGTTTCGACTGCGAGTCGCGGCCGTTTCTCGAGCTGCCGCCTGCTTTCTTGTGTGCCATTGCCTAGCCCTGGATGATGTCGTCGATGCGGACTTCGGTGTACGACTGCCGATGTCCTTGAGATTTCTGGAAGTGCTTGCGCCGGCGGAGCTTGAAGATGCGCACCTTGTCGTCGCGACCGTGGCTGACGACGGTCGCCTTGACGAGCGCACCCGAGACGAGCGGCGCGCCGACCTTGACGGAGTCGCCCCCGCCGACGAGGAGCACCTGGTCGAACGAGACGTTGGCGCCGACTTCGGCGGCGAGCGCCTCGACACGGAGCTTCGCCCCGGATTCGACGCGGTATTGCTTGCCGCCCGACTTGATGACTGCGTACATTGTTTGAGTCTTCCCTCTGACCTTAAACGAGCCTGAAACCGGAAAAGCCGAGAATTATAGTCGAATCATTGACTTCCTGTCTACGTAGAATGGCTCCGTGAGTCAAAGCGCCACTGTCAGCCCCGCCAAGAGCCCGACCGCAAACCTCGCTTCGGCACTCGCCCCGGTCGCAGCAGACCTGAAACGCGTCGACGAGCTGATCGGCCGGCGGCTCGAGTCCGACGTTCCGCTCGTGCGCCAGGTCGCGCAGTACATCGTCGCGGCCGGTGGCAAGCGCCTGCGCCCCGCGCTACTCCTGCTCGCATCTGGCGCCCTGGGTTATCGGGGCGAAGCGCGCCTCACGCTCGCGGCGGTTGTCGAGTTCATCCACACCGCGACACTCCTGCATGACGACGTCGTCGACGAGTCGACGCTCCGTCGCGGGCATGAGACCGCGAATGCCGCGTTCGGCAACGCGGCGTCCGTGCTCGTTGGGGATTTCCTCTACTCCCGAGCTTTCCAGATGATGGTCGAGGTCGACGATATGCGCGTGATGCGCGTGCTGGCAGACGCGACCAATACGATCGCCGCCGGCGAGGTCATGCAGCTGATGGGCAGCCATGACCCGCAGGTCGACGAAGCGCGCTACCTCGAAGTGATCCGCCGCAAGACCGCCAAGCTTTTCGAGGCCGCAGCCCGCCTGGCGGGCGTGCTAGCCCGGAGCACTCCGGCGATCGAGGACGGGCTCGCGCGCTACGGTGCGCATGTCGGCACGGCGTTCCAGGTGATCGACGACGTGCTCGACTACTCGGGCGACGAGGCGACGATCGGCAAAAGCCTCGGCGACGATCTGGCGGAAGGCAAGCCCACGCTACCGCTCATCCATGTCATGCGCTCGGGCTCGGCAGCCAACCAGGCCGTCGTGCGGCAGGCGATCGTCGGGGGCGGCAGGAATGATTTCGC
>JAFARH010000099.1 GCA_019245555.1 Betaproteobacteria bacterium | reverse complement strand
CGGCGTTTTCGCTGGCGCTCCCACGCCGACGATCGGCGCGATATCCAGGCCCGGGTAGCCAAGCTCGCCCATCGCCGGCACGTCCGGCGTAGCCGCGAGTCGCTTGTCCGAGAAGGAAGCGATTGCCCGCAGCTTGCCCGCGCGTAGGTGCGGCAGGATCACGACCGTATCGATCGGCCCCATCGGGATCTGGCCGGCGACCACGTCCTGCACCACTGGTGCGATGCCCTTGTACTGCACGTCGACGATCTCGAGCTTCGCGCGTTGCTTGAACGCTTCCATGGCGAGCTGGTGTGAAAGGCCGCGGCCGGGCGAGCCGTAGTTGTATTTGCCCGGATTCTGGCGCACGAGCTCGACGAAGGATTTGAGGTCCTTCGCCGGAAAATTAGGATTGACGGCGAGGATGACCGGCGCGCGGATCAGGTCGCAGACCGGTGCGAGATCCTTCGGGTCGTACGACAACTTCGAGTAGAGCGCGGTGTTGAAGACCATGGAGCCCTGCTCGACGCTCATGATCGTGTAGCCGTCGGGCGCGGCGTTGGTCACGTATTGGGCCGCGATGCTCGAGCTCGCGCCCGGCCGGTTTTCGACGACCACCGGTTGCCCGATGTTCTGCGAGAGTTTTGACGCGACCAAACGCGTCACGCCGTCCGCACCGCCGCCCGGCGGAAAGCCGACGACCCAGTTGATCGGCTTCGACGGGAATTGCTGCGCGGATGCGCTGCCGGCGATCGACGCGGCAGCCAGGGTAAGGAGTAGTTGGCGTCTCATGGCTTCAGTTTAGCTCCGCGATGACGGGCGTGTGATCCGACGGTCGCTCGCGCCTGCGCGGCGCGAGGTCGATCGTGCAACCAGTACAGCGCTTGGCGAGCCCCGTGGAGAGCAGGATGTGGTCGATCCGCAATCCCCAGCCCCGATCGAAAGCATTGAGGCGATAGTCCCACCAGGTGAACTGCTTCTCCGGTTGATCAAACAGTCGAAAAGCGTCCTTCAGGCCGACGTTGGTCACCGCGCGAAACGCCGCCCGCTCCGGTTCGGAGAAGTGAATCTTGCCTTCCCACCGCTTCGGGTTGTGCACGTCGCGCGGCTCTGGCGCGATATTCAGGTCGCCGAGCACCGCGAGATCGGCGACTTTGCTTTGTCCGAGCCACCGGGTCAGCGCTTCATACCAGCGAAGCTTATACGCGTACTTCTCCGTGCCGGGCGCTTCGCCGTTCGGCGCGTAGAGGCAGACGATTCGCACGCCGTTAACGGTCGCGTGAATGCAGCGCTTCAGATCATCCGCAAAATCCGGAATCCCGTACGCGACGTCGGCGATCGGCGTGCGCGAGAGAATAGCGACGCCGTTATAGGACTTCTGCCCGCAGAACACCGACTCGTAACCGGCCGCGCGCAGCTCGGAGACCGGAAAGTTAGCGTCCTCCGTTTTCGTCTCCTGCAGGCACGCGACATCTGGCTTCGCATCTCGCAACCAGTCGAGGAGATGCGGCAGCCGGACGCGAAGCGAGTTGACGTTCCAGGTGCCCAGTCTCAACTGAGGCGCACCTAGGCGGTCATGCCGTTGTGTCTGAGCAATGCGTCGACGGTGGGTTCGCGGCCGCGAAAGGCTTTGAACGACTCGGCCGCCGGCCGACTGCCGCCGACGCCGAGGATCTCGTCGCGGAAGCGCTCGCCGCTTTTCGGATCGAGCACGCCGTGTTCTTCAAAGAAGGAGTACGCGTCCGCCGAAAGCACTTCCGCCCACTTGTAGCTGTAGTACCCCGCCGCGTAACCGCCGGCGAAGATGTGCGAGAAGTTGTTGGGAAAGCGGTTGTAGCTCGGCGGACGCAGCACCGCGACCTCCTGCCGGACTTCGTCCAGCAACTGCAACGCCGTCCGCGTCGGCGCGAATTCGGCGTGCAGCCGCATATCGAATACCGCGAACTCGAGCTGGCGCAGCATGGCAAGCCCGCTCTGGAAATTCTTCGCCGCCACCATCTTGTCGAAAAGCGCCCGGGGTAGCGGCGCGCCTGTATCGACATGGCGCGTCATGTGGCGCAGCACATCCCACTCCCAGCAGAAGTTCTCCATGAACTGGCTCGGCAGCTCGACCGCGTCCCACTCAACGCCGTTGATGCCCGACACGCCCAAGTCCTCGACTCGCGTGAGGAGGTGGTGCAGCCCATGACCGAACTCGTGGAAGAGTGTCTGGACCTCGTCGTGGGTGAAGAGGGCGGGACGTCCGCCTACCGGGCGGGAGAAGTTGCAGGTGAGATAAGCCACCGGCGTCTGCAGCTTCTCCGCCTTGCGCCGGCGCGTGATGGCGTCGTCCATCCACGCGCCGCCGCGCTTCGTGTCGCGCGCGTAGAGGTCCATGTAGAACTGGCCGACGAGCCCGCTCGTGTTATCCCGAATTTCGTAGAAGCGAACGTCCTCGTGCCAGCGCGGTGCATCGGCCGGCTTGATGCGGATGCCATAGAGCGTCTCGGCGACGCGGAAGAGACCCTGCACTGCCACCTCTTCCGGGAAGTATTGCTTCACTTCCTGCTCCGAGAACGCGTAGCGCTTCACGCGGAGCTTCTCCGACGCGTAGGCGACGTCCCACGCTTCGAGCTTGTCGATGCCAAGCTCGCGTCGCGCGAACTCACGCAGCTCCGCGGCATCCTTTTCCGCGAATGGACGCGAGCGCTTGGCGAGGTCCTGGAGAAATTCGAGAACCTGGGCCGGCGACTCGGCCATCTTCGGTACGAGCGATACCTCGGCGTAGTTGGTGTAACCAAGGAGCGAAGCAAGCTCGCGCCGCAGCTCGACGATGCGTGCGACGAGCGCCGTGTTGTCCCACTCCGTCTT
>JAFARH010000443.1 GCA_019245555.1 Betaproteobacteria bacterium | reverse complement strand
GCTGACCTGTTCAAGCGCGATTCGCAATTCGGCCTCCCGGCTGTTCGAGAGCCGCCCGTCCATCTCATCGAGCACGCTTGCGCGATCGGCGTGCAGCGCAAGCGCCACGATGCACGGAAAACCAAATCTAGCGCGGTAGCGTCGGTTGATGTCCGATATTCGCCGGAACTCCTGCGGGCTGAGCGAAGTTAGTCCAAGACGCCCCTGCTCGCCCGAGGAATGAGCCGTAAGCATCCCTGCCCCCGCCTCGGCGCCCGCTAGCTCAGGATGTGCACACAGCAGTGTCAGCTGCTCGTTCGCAGTGGCCGAATGCACCGCTTCCATCATCGCACGATGCAGCTCGTCGACCGACGCAAAAGGGCGGTGCTCGAACGCGCGTTCAGCGACCCACGCTGAATGCTCGAAGACAGTGCCGAGCTCGCCGACGAAGCGCGCCTTCGGCACGCGGTTCAGGTCGGCGAGGGTCACCCGGAAAATATACTATCGAGCGATTGAGCTATCCACGTGATCTCGTCGGGTACGGCGCGCGGCCGCCGAAGGCAAAATGGCCGGGCGGCGCGCGCATCGCCCTGCAGTTCGTCCTCAACTACGAGGAAGGCGGCGAGAATTCGATCCTCCACGGCGACAAGGCGTCCGAGGCTTTCCTCTCCGAGATCGTGGCCGCGCAGCCACTCGAAGGCGTGCGCCACATGTCGATGGAGTCGCTCTACGAGTATGGCGCGCGCGCCGGCGTATGGCGCATCCTCGAGCTCTTCAGGCGCTACCACGCGCCACTCACCGTTTTTGGCGTCGCCATGGCGATGGAGCGCCATCCCGCGGTCGTGGAAGCTTTTCTCGAGGCGGGCCACGAAATCGCGAGCCACGGCTGGCGTTGGATCAACTATCAATACGCACCGCTGGAGCTCGAGCGCGAGCACATGCAGCGGGCGATCGACATCCAGAAGCGGCTGACGGGCGAGCGGCCGCTCGGCTGGTACACCGGCCGCACGAGCCCCAACACGAGGAGGCTGGTGGTCGAGGATGGCGGCTTCGTTTACGACGCCGACGATTACAACGACGACTTGCCCTGGTACGACACGCGTTATGGCAAGGCGCAGCTCGTCGTGCCCTACACGCTCGATGCGAACGACATGCGCTTCGCCACGGCGCAGGGTTTCAATTCAGGCGACCAGTTCTTCAGCTACCTGAAGGACTCGTTCGATGTCCTCTACGCCGAAGGCGGCCGCATGATGTCTGTCGGCCTGCATTGTCGGCTCGTCGGCCGGCCCGGTCGTGCGGCGGCGCTCGAGCGTTTCCTCACGTACGTCAGCAAGAAGCCGAAGGTCTGGGTCACGCGGCGGATCGATATTGCGCGGCACTGGCTGAAGCACCACCCTCATGGTTAGCCCCATTAAGCCGCCTCAGCGGTTGCTGATGGGTCCAGGCCCGATCAATGCCGACCCACGGGTGCTGCGCGTCATGGGGGAACCGCTCCTTGGGCAGTTCGATCCTGAATTCCGTCGCTATATGAGCGAGGCATCCGAGCTCTATCGCGGTGTGTTCCAGACCAAGAATCGCTGGACATTGCTTATCGACGGCACGGCACGTGCCGGCATCGAAGCCGCGCTTGTTTCGATGATCGAGCCCGGCGATCGTGTGCTGGTCCCGGTTTTCGGTCGTTTCGGGCACCTCATTGCCGAGATCTCGCGTCGCTGTGGCGGCGACGTGAAGACGATAGAGACCGCGTGGGGCACGGTGTTCCCGGACGAAATACTCGAGCGAGAGGTAAAGCACCACCGTCCGAAGGTCGTCGCGGTCTGTCACGGCGACACATCAACTACGATGGCGCAGCCCCTCGAGGCACTCGGACGGGCGTGCAGGGACCACGATGCGCTCCTCTATGTCGACGCGACGGCTACGCTGGGTGGCATGGATTTGCCCGTCGACGCATGGCACCTCGATGTCGCAAGCGCCGGCCTGCAGAAATGCCTCGGTGGGCCACCGGGGATCGCACCGCTAACGCTGAACGCGCGTGCGGAGACGTGCATCAAGCGCCGTCGGCATGTCGAGCAAGGCTTGAAGCACTCGGAAGAGGGTGATGGCGAGGGTCCTGTCATCCGCTCCAATTACTTCGACCTTGCGATGGTCATGGACTACTGGTCCGACAAAGCGTTGAACCACCATACAGAAGCAACCAGCATGCTTTACGCAGCGCACGAGTGCGGGCGCATCGTGCTCGACGAAGGCCTCTCCCGGTCATTCGAGCGACATGCGCGTGCCTCGCGAGCACTATGCGCAGGACTGGAAGCAATGGGTCTCAACCTGTTCGGCGACCGGCAGCACAAGATGCCCAACGTGACAGGCGTTCAAATACCCGAAGGGGCCGACGGTGAGAAGATTCGCCGAACCCTTCTCGAAGAATTCAATATCGAGATCGGGACCTCGTTCGGCCCGCTCCACGGCAAGATTTGGCGGATCGGCACTATGGGCTACAACGCCCGCCTCGACGCCGTCTTGACAACGCTCGGTGCGCTCGAAGCCGTGCTGGCGAGAGAGCGCCGCCAAACACCTCGGACCACCGTGACAGAAGCCGCCAGCGCGGCTTATCGCGTCGATTGATCTCGGCTCGAATCGCCTGCCGGCAGGGCAGAATCAGAGTTGCATCGAGTAGACGGAGAACTTTTCGGCGCGCAATCGGCATTGTTACGCTCGGTTCGCCGCGAACTGGTACTGCCGCCGGCACTACGTCGGGACGGCGCTGCGGTGTCAGACGCACCCGGGGCGCCCTGGCTCGGCGCGGACACTTCGGGCGTCGGCGACGATCCACCACCCGGATTCGTATTCGTGTTCCCACCTGGCGCACCAGGACCGCCACCTCCGCCGCCCCCGCCGCCTTGTCCGAACGATGCCGCGCATATGCAAAGCATTGTGGCTGCGACTACGACTCCAAGGATTCGCGGCTTCATAGTGACCTCCATAGCAGATCACCCTATGCAGCAAGGCGGGTGCCTGCTGCCTCCCCGACGATTCGCACCTGGACTCGGCATGACAATTCAGAAAGCGTGTCGCAAGGGATTGGGCGCACACTCCGAGCGCGCGACCATGCACGCGTTCGAGGCCGCGCACTGAGGCCCGTACTCTCCCTGAGACGGGCCTCTTTTATGGACTAGAGCGAAGCAATCGCCGAGTGCCGCCCGCCTTTGGTGCCCGCCCGCATGGCGGCCGCGCCGATTTAGGGCATCGGCGCCCTACCCGCCGGGCGAAAGCGCATGGCATACGGCTTGCGTGACACCGGGGTCCAATAAGGGAGGACAACGCCATGCTTCGCTACGCTGCTGCATGTCTTGCTGCAGCCCTGATTGCAGGGCCCGCCTCCGCGCAGGGAACCCTGCGCATCGCGATGACCGCGGGCGACATTCCCACCACGACCGGCATGCCGAACAACGGCTTCGAGGGCATGCGGTTCATGGGCTATCCCGTGTTCGAGAGCCTCATTCTGTGGGACCACTCGAACCCCAAGGCGCCCTCGGGCCTGCGGCCCGGACTCGCCACCGCGTGGAAGCAGGACGCGAAGGATCCCTCAACGTGGGTGTTCACCCTGCGCAAGGACGTGAAGTTCCACGACGGCTCGCCGTGGAACGCGGATGCGTTCGTGTGGAACATGGAGCGCTACATGAACGACAAGGCGAAGCAGTACGAGCCGCAGGCGGCCGGGCTGACTCGCGCGCGCAACCCCTATGTCAAGTCGTACGCGAAGATCGACGACTACACGGTGAGCGTGACCACCATCAGGCCGCTCTCCTACTTCCCGATGCTGATGGTCTGGCCGCTGATGACCAGCCCCGCGGGCTGGGAGAAGACGGGCAACTGGATTGAGTACGCTAAAGCGCCCTCCGGCACCGGCCCGTTCAAGCTCGCGCGCTGGACGCCGCGGCAAAGCGCGGAGCTCGAGAAGAATGCGGCGTACTGGGACAGGACGCGCATCCCGAAGCTCGACAAGATCGCGCTGCTGCCGATCCCGGAAGCGACCACGCGCACCGCGGCGCTCCGCTCTGGGCAGGTGGATTGGATCGAGGCTCCGGCACCTGACGCTATTCCGAGCCTCAAGTCGGCGGGCTATGTCCTGTCAACCAATAGCTATCCGCATTACTGGCCCTGGTCGCTCAATACCACCAAGGCGCCGTTCAGCGACCTGCGCGTGCGCCAGGCGATCAACTACTGTGTGGACCGCGAAGCGGTGGTGAAGCTGGTGGGCGGCATGGCCGAACCCTCGATCGGCTACTTTTCCGCAAAGCACCCGAACTTCGGCAAGCCCGCGCAGGAGTACAAGTACGACCCTGCCAAAGCAAAGCAACTCCTCGCCGCGGCGGGCTATGAGGGCAAGCGCATCCCGGTGAAAGTGATGATCTCGACCTCGGGCTCGGGGCAGATGCAGCCGCTGCCGATGAACGAGCTGATTCAGCAGCAGGTCGCGGCGTGCGGGTTCGACGTCAGCTTCGAGGTGGTGGAATGGGGATTGGTGCTCAACGCCTGGCGGAACGGCGCGCCGGGCAAGGAATCGCGCGGCGTGGACGGCCTCAACATCTCCAGCCCGTCCATTGATATCGCCACCATGGCGCGTTACCTGCTGTCCGGGAACGGCGGGCCAAACGGCGCCAACTGGGGGCACTTCAAGAGTGAGGCCTACGACCGCATCATCCAGCGCATCGAGACCGATCCGGCGGCGCTCGCGAGCGGCACCACGCAGGCGCACCAGCTCATCGTCGACGAGGCCCCGTACCTCTTCGTCGTGCACGACCTGAACCCGGTGATGTACTCGTCGAAAGTCAAAGGTTTCACCCAAGCCCAGTCCTGGTTCCAGGACTACACCAAAGTCTGGATGGAGCAATGAGGCCGCTTTTCTTCCTAGCTGCGCTCGCTCTCTCCACGGGAATTCACGCCCAGGGCACGCTCCGCGTCGCGATGACGGCCTCGGACATTCCGCTGCCCAACGGACAGACCGACCAGGGCGCGGAGGGCATGCGCTTCATCGGCTACAACCTGTTCGACGCGCTGATCCTATGGGATCTCTCCTCGGCCACCAAGGCGTCTGGCCTCGTACCCGGCCTCGCCACCGAGTGGAAGGTCGACGCGAAGGACAAGACCGTCTGGATCTTCAAGATGCGCGAAGGCGTGAAGTTCCACGATGGCTCGGCGTTCGACGCGCAGGCTGCGGCGTGGAACCTGGACAAGATCCTGAACGACAAGGCGCCGCAGTACGATCCCAAGCAGGCGGCCCAGGGCCGCACCCGCATCCCGAGCGTGAAGAGCTACCGCGCCATCGACGCGCGCACGCTCGAGATCCGCACGCACGAGCCCGATGCGCTGCTGCCTTTCAGCATTTGCTGGATCGTCATGTCGAGCCCGGCGCAATGGGAAAAGGTCGGCCGCAGCTGGGACAATTTCCTGAAAAGCCCCTCGGGCACCGGGCCCTGGAAGCTCGAGAAGTACACGCCGCGCGAGCGCGCCGAGCTCGTCCCCAACAAGGAGTACTGGAACAAGAACCGTGTGCCAAAGGCGGAGCGCCTGGTGCTGCTGCCGGTGCCGGATCCGGCGGCGCGGGTGGCGGCGCTGCGGTCCGGGCAGGTGGACTGGATCGAAGCGCCGCCGGGCGACGCGCTGGACAGTTTGAAGGCCGCCGGCTTCCAGATCACGAGCAACGTCTACCCGCACATCTGGCCGTGGCACTTCAGCCGCGTCGAGGGCTCGCCCTGGAACGACGTGCGCGTGAGAAAAGCCGCGAATCTCGCCATCGATCGTGCAGGCATGAAAAAGCTGCTGGGCGGCATGATGCTGGAGGCCAAAGGGATGGTGCCGCCCTCGAGCCCGTGGTTCGGCAAGCCAGCGTTCGATGTGAAGTACGACGTCGCCGAGGCGCGCCGGCTGATGAAGGAGGTCGGCTACACCAAGGAGAAGCCGCTCGCCATCAAGGCCATCATCTCGACCTCCGGCTCGGGGCAGATGCAGCCGCTGCTCATGAACGAGTTCATCCAGCAAAACCTGGCCGAGGTCGGCATCAAGGTCGAGCTCGAGGTCCTCGAATGGAACGCGCTGCTCGCCAACTGGCGCGCCGGCGCGAAGGACCCCACCACGCGCGGCGCGGCCTCCACCAACTCCTCCTATTTCAGCCAGGACCCGTTCACCGCGCTCATCCGCCACCTCGACTCCAGCCTTGTGCCGCCGCGCGGCACGAACTGGGGGTACTACAGTGACGCTGAAATGGATGCCTTCTTCAAGGAAATGCGCGCCAGCTTTGACCAGGAGGTGCAGCTCTCTGCAATCCGCAAAGCGCACGAGAAATTCGTCAACGAGGCGCTGTTTCTGTTCGTCGCCCACGATGTCGGCCCGCGCGCGCTCTCGCCGAAGGTGAAGGGCTTCGTGCAGGCGCAGAACTGGTACCAGGACCTCGCGCCGGTAAGCGTCGCAAAGTAGCGGGCGTGCCGCGCGTTCTCCTCATCAACGCGAACACCACGCAATCGGTGACCGACCTGATCGAGCGCCACGCGCGCGCCGCCGCGGGCGCGGAGGTCGCGCAGGTC
>JAFARH010000412.1 GCA_019245555.1 Betaproteobacteria bacterium | reverse complement strand
CCTGATCGGCCGCAACAAATAGAGATCTGCCACAAGGAGGGCGCGGCCCAAGGTAGCGCCAGAAATGGCGTTGCTCTCGTCCATCGCCCTACGCTACTTGGTGTTGCAGAGGATTTTTTCCAGCCCGCCGATGTCGACGATGCGCACGTGCTTCTGCTCGACCTCGAGCAGCCCGTCTTTCTGGAACTGCGAGAAGAGGCGGCTGACCGTTTCGAGCTTGAGGCCCAGGTAGCTGCCGATCTCCTCGCGCGTCATGCGCAGGTGGAAGTCGGACTGCGAGTAGCCGCGGCGCACGAAGCGCTTCGAGAGGTTCGAGAGGAACGCCGCCAGGCGCTCTTCGGCACGCATCGAGCCGAGCAGCATCATGACGCCGTGGTCGCGCACGATCTCGCGCGAAAGCACTGAGTGCAGGTGGCGCTGCAGCTGCGGATAGTCATGCGCCATCGATTCGACGAGCGAGTAAGGCATTACGCATACCTCGCTGTCCTCGAGCGCTATCGCGGTGCTCGAGTGCTTGCCCGAGCCGATGCCCTCCATGCCGAGGAGCTCGCCGCCCATGCAGAACCCGGTCACCTGCTCGCGGCCTTCGCCGTCCACCACGCTCGTCTTGAAGAAGCCGGAGCGGATCGCGTAGACCGAGGTGAACTCGTCGCCGGTGGCAAACAGGCTCTCGCCGCGTTTCACGCGGCGACGGGCGTAGACGATGTTCTGCACCTGCTCGAGGTCTTCGACGCAAACGCCGCCCGGCAGGCAAAGCTCGCGAAGGTTGCAGCTCGAGCAATTGATTTCGTGCTTATGGGCCACCTGTTGGTTCATGAACCGTTCCTTTCTTAGCGGCTTCAATGCGATGACGGCTTGCATGGCATCTCCCCTGGGTTCGCGACGACGTCGCGCACACGTTCGAATTCCCTGGTCTTGTCGAAAAACGCTCGCGCGCCGAAGCGCTCGGCGATCTGGCGGTACGGATCGGACGAATAGTTGGAGAGCATCACCACGTCGAGCTCGGGCGCCTGGGCGTGAAGCGCGCGCAGTACATCGAAGCCCGAGCCTTCGGCGAGCTGCACATCGAGCACCACGAGGTCGGGTCTCGCCAGCAGGATGTCGCGGATCGCGGCCTGCGCGCCGGCGGCGCGCCCTACGATGCGGGTCCCCGGCACGTCGGAGAGCATCGTCTCGAGGCGCTGGCGCACGATCTCGGAGTCTTCGACCAGGAACACTTGCATGAGCGCAGTGTCGTCGGCGGGCGGCACGCGCACCATAGGCGGCGGCTGAAATTCAGCCTCGGAAGATTCCTAGTTCCGGAGCCGCCATCCCTCGTTCAGTGGAAATTTCTCGCCGGATTGTTTCCCGCGAAACATCCGTTGGCCACCCGCAGCTGCCCGGTGGCTATAGTGCGCGCCCTATGTCTAAAAGCACCCGCCAGCGCCTGCTGGAACTCATGACTGCACGCATCGGCCGCAGCGCCCTCGCCGCGAGCCTGGGCGTGCCGTGCGCGATCCTGCTCGACTGGTTGAATGGCCACAGCACCATGCCCGACGGCAAGCTCATCGTTCTCATCGATCTCATCGACGATACCGAAGGCGGCCCGGTCCCGACCCGGAGTTGATGCACGTCAATTCGGCCTCCGCGGCGAGGCGCAGCATGGACGCGTCGACCAACATACATGCTGGGCCTCACCAAAGACGATTTCAGGATCAAGGCAGAAAACTTCGACCTGACCAAGGGCGGGAATATCCTGCGCATCGCCGCCGGCGCGTTCATGTTTCCGCACGTCGCCGGCAAGTTCGCCGCGATCAGTACGCTTACGCTCAACGCAGGCACCGTCGGCTTCTTCGCCAAGGCCGGCATGACGCCGGGCGAAGTCTGGGTTTACCTTGCCGCCACCGCAGAGCTCACGGCGGGCCTCTTCCTCGTGCTCGGCCTGTGCACGCGCTTCGCGGCCCTCGGCGCGGCAGCGATCCTCGGAATGGCCGTCTATGCGCTGCAGGTGGTGAAGGGCTTCCAGGGCTGGACCTGGAACACGGGCGGCTATGAATACCCGGTCTTCTGGGCCCTGGTGTGCATCGCGATAGCCGTTGAGGAATTCAAGCGCGTCGCTGCGCCTGCGGCCAAAAAGGTCGCGGCGTACAGCGCAAAGCTCGCGGTTTGACGCCTCGTCCCGTTCTGTCGACCTTGCGCGACTTGATTCTGACGCGCAAATAGGACGATTCCTATAGCGCCGTTCGTATCCGGGGAAACATAATTTCCTCGCGTTACAGCCTCCCAAAGGCGCGCAGAGGCCCGTCATTACGAGGGCCTCTTTTTTTGAGGAGGGATAAAAAAGTGGCTTCGAGATTTCCCCGACTTCGCGTGGGAACGCGCGAAGGCGTATCCGTCGCGGGCAACTACAAGCCGCATGCGACCAAGCAGTTCTACTCGTACCGCGCCACTTGGCTGGCGACTTCAGGGATCGTGCGGTGGACCGCGGTGATCGAGCTGCCGGGCGAACGCCTGGTCGGCCGTCCGAGGGGCGTATTCAATCCCAACGCGCTGGGCATGGAACAGATCGAAACGTGGGTTCGCGCGGCCGTGGAGCTTACGATCGAACGCCTGGCGGCAATGCGGACGCCTCAGCTTACCGGCTGACGATCGGCAAACATCCGTCGCGCTAGGAGCATCGCGCTCACCACCGCGCCGGCGAGGACGATGAAAGCAATGACGAAGAGCCGCGCGAGCGAATAAGCGAGCTGCGTCGTCAGGTCGCGTTCGGGAATTCCCATCGCTACGGTCCATCCGGACACGGGCGAGCGAGTGAATACCGTCAGCGTCGAGATTCCCTCCAGCGAACGCGAATAGAACGCGCCCTCGGCAACTTCGCCCATCCTGCGCCGCAGTTCGGTCGTGGCCTGGCCGCCGACGAAGCGTTGCGCCTCGCGCGAGCGTGCCACGACCGTGCCCTTCGCGTCGACGATGCCGACGATCCAGCTCGGCGGAAGGCGGCTCTCCTGCAGCAGCGTGGAGAGCCGCTCCGGTGACATGCTGGCGCCGAGCGCATAGCGCACCTTTCCTTGGCGCACCACCGGCACGGTGACGCCGATGACCGGCGCGCCCGTGAGGCGCCCGGTGAAGAGACCGCTCACCACGGTGTCGCCGGTCTTGAAGACGCGACTCGCCCCTCCCGGATCTCCGGTCGAGGGAAGTTGGTCGCCGAAGGGGCGCGCAGTGTTCAGGAGCTGCCGCCCGTCCTCGCTTATGAGGAGCACGCTGATGAGGAACTGCTGCTTGATCACGCCGCTCGCCTGCGCGTGAAAAGCGGCGAGGTTGCCGGAATCGAGATAGGGCGATGTTGCGAGGACCTGGAGTGCGGCGCGTGTACCGGTCAGCTCCCGGTCAACGGCCGCCACCAGCGCGCGCGTCGTGGCGGTGGCGTCGCGCTCCAGGCGTGTGCGTTCGCCGGTGAAATAGTCGTAGCCGACAAGGAGCACGCCTACGAAAGTCGCTGGAACGACCGATGCCACGATGACGAAAATGATCCGAGCGCGGTGCGCCCGGTCAGTTAGCGAGGCCATGCTGGAGGGCGTAACGCACGAGCTCGGCAGTGCTCGTGACCTGCAGCTTTTCGAAGATGTGTGTCTTGTGCGTGCTGACGGTTTTCACCGATACATGCAGGCGCGCGCCGATCTCAGTGGGTCCGAGGCCTTCGACGAGGAGCCGCAGCACCTCGAATTCGCGATCCGAAAGCTCCTCGTGGGGCGCCTTGTCCGCGGCGACCAGGCTGGCCGCCGCAGCGTCGCCGATATGCAGCCCGCCGGCGGCGATCTTGCGCAGCACGCCGACCAGCTGCTCTGCGGCGCTGTCCTTGTTGAGGTAGCCGGAAGCGCCGGCCTTCAGCGCGCGTGCGGCGTACTGGCTCTCGCCATGCATCGAGAGCACCAGGATGCGAAGCGCCGGCTTCTCTGCCTTCAGTCGCTTGATGAGGGCCATGCCGGACAGTCCCGGCATCGACATGTCGACGATGGCGAGCTCGCAATCGATCGTCTTCGCCAGGCGAAGCAGCTCCTCGCCGGTCGCTGCTTCGCCGACGACCGCGAGATCGGTCGTCGCGGCAAGAATGCGCTTCAAGCCATCGCGCACGATCTTGTGATCGTCGGCGAGGAGGATTCGCGTCACGCGTGCACCGCGGCCGCGCCTGGCGGCACCTTCACGTGCACGCGTGTGCCGCCTCTCGCGGCACGCCCCACTTCAAACGAGCCGCCGAGATATGTGATGCGCTCGCGCATGCCCTTCAGGCCGAGCGAGCGTGCCTTGGCGATGTCCTCTGGAGAGATGCCGCGCCCGTCGTCCTCGACTTCCAGGCTTACCATGTTGCCTTCGACGCCGAGCATCACCCACGCGTTCTTCGCGGCCGAGTGTCGGCCGATGTTGGTGAGGGATTCCTGCAGCGCGCGGTACATGGTCGTTGCGACCGGTTTCGAGACGTTGTCGAGCGCGCCGTCGCCGAACTCCTTGTACGTGCAGCGGATGCTCGAGCGCTTGCCGAACTCCTCGACGAGCCAGGCCGCCGCGTCGGCCAAGCCCAGGTCATCTAGCATCAGTGGTCGCAGGTTCGCCGAGATCCGACGGGTTGCGCTCACGGTCTCGTCCAGCATGGCGTTCATCTCAACGGCCTTTTTCGAAAGCTCTGCATCCGCCACGACGCGCTCCCGCAACCAGGAGACGTCCATCTTGAGCGCGGTCAGGAGCTGTCCCAGCTCATCGTGCAGCTCGCGCGCGATCAGCGTCTTTTCCTCTTCCCGAGCCTCGAGGACGCGCGCCGAAAGATCGCGCAGCTCCTGCTCGCGGCGCTTCAACTCGTCCTCGCGCTGCCGGCGGATGGTGATATCGCGCAGGATCACGGTGTAGAAGTGCTCGCCAGCCTCGCCGGCTTGCGAGATGGACGCCTCGATGGGGAATTCCTGCCCGCCGGCGCGAAGCGCCCACAGTGTGGTGACGTCGCCCATGCGGCGGCTGGTGACGCCAGTCTTGCCGAAATGCTCGATGTGGCCGCGATGCGCGCCGCGAAAGCGTTGCGGGATGAAGCGATCGAGCGCGCTGCCGATCGCCTCGTCCCGGCGGCATTGGAATACCTGCTCGGCCGCGCGGTTGAAGAGCACGATCTTCTGCGAGACGTCGACGGTGATGATGGCATCCATTGCCGAGTCGACGATCGCTTCGAGGTGCGCCTGCGTCGCCTCGACTCGGTCGCCTGCGACGAGCACTTCGCGCGCCGCGATGAGGACGCCAACCCCGATGACCACCATGTCGGCGACGATCACGCTGCCGAGGAGCCACGGCGACTCGAGGCCGCGCATGAAGGCGACGGCGTTGAGGATGAGAAGGGCGACGAGCGCGGCCGAGCCGGCGCCCACCACCGCTGGGTGGCGGAGTAGTCCTCTATTGACCGAAATCAAACCCCGCCGGTCACCTGCGTCCATAGTTGTTCCAATGAATGCCCCCCTCATCTATCCGGCCGGCGAGCTCGTCATCGATCCGGTGCTGATTCGCCGGCACGACGTGAGCGGCCCGCGCTACACGTCGTATCCCACGGCAGACCGCTTCGTTGAAGCCTTCGGCGCCACCGAGCTCGAGCAATGGCTCACCAAACGCAACATCGGCGGCATCACCCAGCCGCTTTCGGTTTACGTGCATCTACCCTTTTGCCAGAGCATTTGCTATTACTGCGGCTGCAACAAGGTCGTGACCCGCGACCATGGCCGTTCCGCCAAGTATATCAAGTACTTGGAGAGGGAATTGGCGGTGCTCGCGCCGCTTCTCGGCCCTAACAACCGGATCTGCCAGCTGCATTGGGGCGGTGGCACTCCGACGTTCCTAAGACGCGAAGAAATGAGCACGCTCATGGGCGCGCTCAACGCGCACTTCACGTGCTCGTCTGATTTCGAGTGCGCGATCGAGGTCGATCCGCGCCAAGCACCGCCGGGAACGATGGAGTTCCTCGCCACGCTCGGCTTCAACCGCGTCTCGCTCGGCGTGCAGGACTTCGATGCCGAGGTGCAGAAGGCCGTGCATCGCATCCAGCCGGAGGACATGACGCGTCGCGTCGTTGCCGAAGCGCGGGCGAATGGCTTTCGCTCGGTCAACTTCGACCTGATCTATGGGCTGCCCAAGCAGTCGCTCGACAGCTTCAACCGCACGCTCGATCGGGTGATCGAGCACGACCCGGACCGCATCGCGCTCTACAGCTATGCGCATCTGCCGACGGTGTTCAAGCCGCAGCGCCGCATCCTGTCGGCGGATCTGCCGTCGCCGGAAACGAAGCTGCAGATTCTCACGCTCGCCATCGGGCGGCTCACGCGCGCCGGCTACGTCTACATCGGCATGGATCACTTCGCGCGGCCGAACGACGAGCTCGCCATCGCGCAGCGCCAGGGAAGGCTGCAGCGCAATTTTCAGGGCTATTCGACATATCCCGAGAGCGACCTGATCGGTCTTGGCGTCTCGGCCATCGGTCGGATCGGCCCGACGTATTACCAGAACCAGAAGCGACTCGACGACTACTACGCGACGCTCGACGACGGCAAGCTGCCGGTCGTGCGCGGCCTGGAGCTCGGTAGCGACGACCTCGTGCGCCGCGCGGTGATCCAGGCGCTCGCCTGCCACTTCTGCCTGTCGATCGAATCGATCGAGGACGCCTACCTCGTCAACTTCCGCCAGTACTTCGCCGCCGAGATGACGGACCTGCGCCGGCTGCAGGAAGAAGGTCTGGTCGATGTCACCGAGGAATGGATCACCGTAACGCCGCGCGGCCGCCTCCTCGTGCGCATCATCTGCATGGTGTTCGACCGCTACCTGCGCGAGGCGCGAGCGCGCGCGAACTACTCGCGCGTCATCTGATGCTCGCGCTCTCGCTCTTCCTGCTGGGCCTCGCATCGGGTGTGCATTGCGTGGGCATGTGCGGCGGTTTCATCGCCGCGTTCAGCAGCCAAAGAGTGATCGCGATCCAGCCGGCGACACGGCGATGGCAAAGCCTGCTCCTCTTCAACGCCGGGCGTATCACCAGCTATTCCATCGCGGGCGCGCTGGCCGGACTCGTCGGCGGCCAGTTCGCAACACTCCTCGGCGCGCAGACGGCTCTCTATGTGCTCGCCAACCTCATGTTCATCGCGATCGGCTTGCATCTCGCCGGCGTGACCTCGCTTTCCGTTGTGGAGAAGCTCGGCGCTCCGATCTGGCGACGCTTGCAGCCGCTCGCAGCGAAGGCGATGAGCGGCGGTGCCTATGGCGCGGGCTTGCTGTGGGGCTGGATTCCCTGCGGCCTCGTGTACGGCGCGCTCGCCGCCGCCGCGTTTGCGGGGACGGCCGCAGGCGGCGCGCTGGCGATGGCGGCGTATGGGCTCGGCACGCTGCCCTGGCTCCTCGCCGGCGGATTCGCAATCACGAAAACCAAGCGTGCCGTGGCGGGCGCCACGGTGCTCGCGTTCGGGGTCTATGGGCTAGCGCATGGCGCGGACCTGCGGGGCCTCTTGTGCCTATAGGAGAAGCACGATGAAAGCTATCCAGAAAATCCGGGAGGAGCACCGCGCGATTTCCGCCGTGCTGCACGGACTGAAGCAGCTCGCGCGCGACGCGCAGAACGCGGGCGTCAAGCCTGACTTCGCCGTGTTCAGGGCGATGATTCATTACATCGACGAGTTTCCCGAGCAGTTGCACCATCCGAAGGAAGACCGCTACCTCTTCCCGCCGCTCGCGGCGCGCCTGCCCAAGCTGCAGAGAGTCATCGACGAGCTCCGCGCGGAGCACAAGGATGGCGCGAAGCTCGTACGCGAACTCGAGCGATCGCTCGTCTTCTTCGAGGACCGCTGGCCCTTGGGTGCCGCCGAGTTTCTCGCCACGGTCGATGCCTACGCCGAGTTCCATTGGAAGCACATGCGGAAGGAAGAGCAGGAAATCCTGCCCGCAGCCGAGCACTATTTCTCGCCGGGCGACTGGGATGCGGTGGATCGTGCCTTCGACGCGAACAGGGATCCGATTGCCGGCATCAAGGAGCGGGATTTCCAGGCGCTCTTCACCCGCATCGTCAGCCTGGCGCCCGAGCCCGTGGGCCTGGGCGAGCGCTGGAAGAAAGTCAGCTAGCTGCAGGCGGGACGCGGCAAAATATGCCGCGTCCGTGTTCAACCTAGAACAATTCCGCGACATAGCGTTCCGGCGCAGCGCGCAGCCGGACCACCCGTTGCGCTCGCTGGCCGATGCGCAGAAAGCGGTTGCCGAGCTGCCGGCCCATGATCACGTCGCGGCGCTCGGCGAGCTCACGAGCCTCGCCAAGACGATGAACGAAACCGACACGTTCGCCAGCGAGCGCCGTGCGCGGATTCTCTTCATTCTCGACGAAGGGGCGCGCGAGCGCTGGCGCGCGCTTTCCGGGCAGTACCTTGCGCCAGCCGGGCGTCCGCTCGCCAAGGATGGCGACATCAACATCCTGCGCGCGTTCTTCGACAGCGCTTCCGAGTTCGTCGACGGCCTGGCGATCGTGCTCGACCACGGCGACGGCGAGAAATCGGCGTGGATGAAGGAGAACCTGGCGCGCATCAACATGCGCAGCATGCGCTGGCTCGGACGACGCCTCGCCCTTGCGCACATGCTGCACCTGCCGGTTATCGGCGCC
The DNA here is from genome assembly GCA_019245555.1 of Betaproteobacteria bacterium. Lineage (GTDB taxonomy): Bacteria > Pseudomonadota > Gammaproteobacteria > Burkholderiales > SG8-39 > SCGC-AG-212-J23. The sequence goes on along the minus strand of JAFARH010000412.1, from coordinate 475 downwards.
ATGTGGGAGAAGATCCATCGGCGGCACCGCCTCGCCGAGGAGGCGAACGTGGCACGCATCGCGCTGCCGGTGTTCGAGGGCAATCGCTTTCCGACCTCGGTGCGGCAGGAATATGTGCGCTGCCTCCTTCTCGAGCTCGCTGCGCCCGACAGCATGACCGGTCGCGAGGTCGAGCTCTGCTTCCGCATCACAGGACGGGCCGCCCCGGCAGTAAAGCTGGACAACGCGCGTTCCGACAGCACCGTCTTTGCCGTCATACCGGCGGGCGACGGACTGCCGATGCTTGCACGCCAGCTGGAGAGCGGCCTCGCGTCGAGCGCATACTTCCTCGACACCACGCTTTGCCTGCCGAAGCTCCGTGCCGGACTCGAACGCGACATGGATCGGCCGAAGGACGAGCCCGATACGCTCTTCTCCAGCGAGTACACGATCGGCGAGCGCTACGCGATGCTGAATCGCCTCATCTCGCACTGGG
>JAFARH010000385.1 GCA_019245555.1 Betaproteobacteria bacterium | reverse complement strand
CTTAACGCGGTGGGAAACATCCTCGTGTGGGGAATGCCCCACCACTCGGTGTACCTGTGGACCCTGCCCATGTTCCATTGCAACGGCTGGTGCTTCCCGTGGACGATGGCCGCCAACGCCGGCACGAGCGTGTGCCTGCGCAAGGTGGAAGCCGCGGCGATCTTCAACCTCATCCGCGAGCATCGCGTCACGCACTATTGCGGCGCGCCGATCGTTCACCAAACCCTCGTTAACGCACCCGACGAGATGAAGAGCGGCATCGACCACAAGGTTAGCGCGCTGGTGGCAGCAGCGGCTCCACCGGCTGCCATGATCGAGGGCATGGCGAAGATGGGCTTCGACCTGACCCACGTCTACGGACTGACCGAGGTCTATGGGCCGGCGACGGTGTGCGCGAAGCATCCGGAATGGGAGGAGCTGCCGCTGGCTGATCAGGTTCGGCTGAATGGGCGCCAAGGCGTGCGCTACACGGTGGAAGAGGGCCTCACCGTGATGGACCCGGAGACCATGCAGCCCGTGCCCGCCGACGGCGAGACGATGGGCGAGATCATGTTCCGCGGCAACATCACGATGAAGGGCTACCTCAAGAACAAGAAGGCCACCGACGATGCGTTCGCCGGCGGCTGGTTCCATTCCGGCGACCTCGCCGTGATGCAGCCCGACGGCTACATCAAGATCCGCGACCGTTCGAAGGACATCATCATCTCGGGCGGCGAGAACATTTCGTCACTCGAGGTCGAAGACGTGCTCTATCGCCACCCTGCGGTGCTGGCGGCAGCGGTTGTCGCAAGGCCCGACGAGAAATGGGGCGAGACCCCTTGCGCATTCGTTGAGCTCAAAGCGGGCGCCAAGGCGACGGAAGCGGAGCTGATCGAGTTCTGCCGTACGCAGCTCGCGCGCTTCAAGGCGCCACGCGCGATCGTCTTCGGCGAGCTGCCGAAGACCTCGACCGGCAAGATCCAGAAATTCGTGCTACGCGAGAAAGCCAAATCCACGAGCGCGATCGACACATGAGCGCCATTCCCCGACCCGACGAATCGATTCTCCTGCGCGACGACCGCGGCGGCGTCTGCACCCTCACGCTCAACCGGCCGGGGCAGATGAACCTGCTCACGACCGAGATGCTGGACGCGCTGCAAGAAGCTTTCGAGGCCATTTCGGCCGATAAGCGCGTCCGCGTCGTGGTGCTCGCTGCGAACGGAAAGGCGTTCTCCGCCGGGCACGACGTTAAGGAGATCCGCGCCTTAGGCGAGTTGCCGAAGATCCAGGAGCTCTTCGGCAAGTGCAGCCGCATGATGCAGACCATCACGGCGCTGCCGCAACCGGTGATCGCGCGCGTGCAAGGCGTCGCCGCCGCGGCTGGTTGCCAGCTGGTCGCACAGTGCGATCTGGCGATTGCCTCCGATGCCGCGCGCTTCACCACACCCGGAGTGAGCTGGGGTTTTTTCTGCTCGACACCCGGCGTTGCCATTGGACGCAACCTCTCGCGCAAGCGGGCGATGGAGATGCTCCTCACGGGCGAACAGATCGATGCAAAGACGGCGGCGGAGTGGGGCCTCGTCAACCGGGTCGTTGCGCCTGCCGACCTCGCCGCGGAGACGGACAAGCTCGCGCGCGAGCTCGCCGAGAAACCGCCGCAGCAGCTCGCGGCGGGCAAGCGCGCGTTCTACCAGCAGATGGACCTCGGTGTCGCCAAGGCCTATGACCTGGCATCGGGTGTGATCTCAGCGAGCTTCGCCCACGAAGAGGGACGCAAAGGCGTCGACGCTTTCCTCGATAAGCGCAAGCCGCCAAAGCAATAGGGGGAGAGCGCTTGGCGGACGACACGATCCTCGAGACGCGAGGGCTGACCAAGGAGTTCAAGGGCTTCGTCGCCGTCAAGGACGTGTCGCTCAAGGTGCGCAAGGGCAGCATCCACGCGCTCATCGGGCCGAACGGCGCCGGCAAGACCACGTGTTTCAACCTCCTTACGCATTTCCTGACGCCCACCCGCGGCCAGATCTTCTACAAGGGACAGGAGATCACGGGGTCCAGCCCGTCGGCCATTGCGCAGATGGGGCTCGTGCGCTCGTTCCAGATATCGGCGGTGTTTCCGCACCTGACGGTGCTCGAGAACGTGCGCATCGCATTGCAAAGGAAGCGCGGCCATTCGTTTGATTTCTGGCGGTCCGAGCGCGTATTGAGCGAACTCAACGAGGAGGCGCGCCGGCTGATCGATGCTGTCGGCTTGGCCGAATTCGAGAACACGGTGGCGGTCGAGCTCGCCTATGGACGGAAGCGAGCCCTGGAGATCGCGACGACGCTCGCGCTCGATCCGGAAATGATGCTGCTCGATGAGCCGACGGCCGGCATGACGCACGCCGATGTCGAGCGAATCAGTACGCTGGTGAAGCGCGTCGCCGCCAACCGCACGGTGCTGATGGTCGAGCACAACCTGTCGGTGGTATCGACGCTGTCGGATCGCATCACCGTCCTGCAGCGGGGCGAGATCCTCGCCGAGGGCGACTACAACACGGTTTCGAAGGACCCGCGAGTAGTGGAGGCCTATCTCGGAGCCGGGCATGCTTGAAGTGCGCGGCCTCAACGCCTGGTACGGCGAGTCGCACATCCTGCACGGCATGGACTTCGATGTCGCCGAGGGCGAGGTGGTCACGCTCCTCGGCCGGAATGGCGCCGGCAAGACCACCACGCTGAAATCCGTCATGGGCATGGTGGGACGCCGCGAAGGCGCCGTGAAGTTTCAGAGCAAAGAGCTCATCAAGCTGCCGTCGAACGCCATCGCACGCATGGGCATCGCCTTCTGCCCCGAGGAGCGCGGGATCTTCTCGAGCCTGAACGTGCAGGAGAACCTGCTGCTGCCGCCGAAAGTACGGGACGGCGGGCTCGATGTCGGCAACATCTACGAGCTCTTTCCCAACCTGCGCGAGCGGCTGAAGAGCCAGGGCACCAAGCTTTCCGGGGGCGAACAGCAGATGCTTGCCATAGGTCGGATCCTGCGGACGGGCGCGAGGCTCCTGATGCTCGACGAGCCGACCGAAGGGCTTGCGCCGGTGATCGTGCAACAGATCGGCCGCACGATCGCGAGCCTCAAGCGGCAGGGCTTTACCATCCTGCTCGTCGAGCAGAACTTCCGCTTCGCGCAGACCGTGGCGGATCGCTATTACGTAGTGGAGCACGGGCGCGTCGTCGACATGGTGGCCAACACCGCGCTCGAAGCAAGCATGGACAAGATTCACGCCTATCTCGGCGTCTGATTTTCCAAACAGGAGGAAGCAAATGGTATTTCGCAAACTAGCACTCGCCGCTTCCGTGGCAATGGCCATGGCGACAGCGGCACACGCGCAGATCTCGGACGGCGTCATCAAGATCGGCGTGATGAACGACCAGTCGAGTCTTTATGCCGACATCTCGGGCCCGGGCGGCGTGGTAGCCGCGAAGATGGCCGTCGAGGATTTCGGCGCGGCGAAGAAGGGGATGAAGGTCGAGATCATCTCAGCCGACCACCAGAACAAGCCGGAAGTGGGCTCAAGCATCGCGCGTCAGTGGTACGACGTGGACAAGGTCGACGTCATCCTCGATGTGCCGACCTCGTCGGTCGCGCTGGCGGTCAACCAGGTGACGCGCGAGAAGCACAAGCTCTTCCTCGTCTCTGGCGCAGCCACTTCTGATCTCACCGGCAAGGCCTGCTCGCCGAATACCATCCACTGGACGTACGACACGTGGATGCTGGCCCACGGCACGGGAAGCGCCATTGTCGGCACCGGCAAGAAGACGTGGTTCTTCCTCACCGCGGACTACGCCTTCGGTCATGCGCTCGAGCGCGACACCTCCGAAGTGGTGAAGGCGGCAGGTGGCACCGTGCTCGGTGCAGTACGCCATCCGCTGAACGCGCAGGACTTCTCGTCCTTCCTGCTCCAGGCGCAGACGTCGAAGGCGCAGGTCATCGGCCTCGCCAACGCCGGCGGCGACACCATCAACTCGATCAAGCAGGCTTCCGAGTTCGGCATCGTGAAGGGCGGCCAGAGCCTCGCCGGCATGCTGGTGTTCATCTCCGACATCCACGCGCTCGGCCTGCCGACGGCGCAGGGCCTGATCTTCACCGAAACCTTCTACTGGGATCGCAACGACGCCTCACGCGCGTTCGCCAAGCGCTTCGCGCCGCAATACAAGGGCAACATGCCGACGATGGTGCAGGCCGGGATCTATTCATCGGTGCTGCACTACCTGAAGGCGGTCGAGGCAACGAAGACCGATGACGGCGACAAGGTCGCGGCGAAGATGAAGGAGATGCCGACCGACGATCCGCTCTTCGGCAAGGGCCGCGTGCGCGCCGATGGCCGCAAGATCCACGACGCCTACCTCGTCGAGGTGAAGAAGCCTTCCGAGTCGAAAGGCCCGTGGGACTACTACAAGGTCCTCGCAACGATCCCGGCGGAGAAAGCTTTCCGTCCGGAGAGCGAAGGCGGCTGCGAGCTCGTAGCAAAGAAGTAAAAGCGGCATGACGGAGATCTTCGGTATCCCGACACAGGCGCTCTTCGGCCAGTTGTTGATCGGTCTGATCAACGGCTCGTTCTATGCGCTCCTGTCGCTCGGGCTTGCCGTGATCTTCGGACTGCTCAACATCATCAACTTCACGCACGGCGCTCAGTACATGATGGGCGCATTCGTCGCGTGGTTCCTGCTGAACAAGACGGGAATCGGGTACTGGTGGGCGCTCGTGATCGCGCCGATCGCAGTCGGCATCTTCGGCGTGATCATCGAGCGCACCATGCTCAAGCAACTGTACAAGCTCGACCACTTGTACGGCCTGCTGCTCACGTTTGGTCTCGCCCTGATCATCCAGGGCCTCTTTCGCAACGAGTACGGCTCGTCCGGCTTGCCGTACTCGATTCCATCGCAGCTCACCGGCGGCCAGAACCTCGGTTTCATGTTCCTGCCGAACTATCGCGCGTGGGTGATCGTCTTCTCGTTGGCGGTGTGCCTCTCCACCTGGTTCGTGATCGAGAAGACGAAGCTCGGCTCCTATCTGCGCGCCGCGACCGAGAACCCGGAGCTGGTCCGCGCCTTCGGCATCAACGTGCCACGCATGATCACGCTCACTTACGGCTTCGGCGTCGGCCTCGCCGCGCTCGCCGGCGTGATGGCGGCGCCGATCTATTCGGTGAACCCCCTGATGGGGGAGAACCTGATCATCGTGGTCTTTGCCGTGGTGGTGATCGGCGGCATGGGCTCGATCATGGGTTCGATCGTCACCGGATTCGGCCTCGGCATCATCGAGGGCCTGACGAAGGTGTTCTACCCTGAAGCCTCGGCCACCGTGATCTTCATCGTCATGGCCATAGTGCTCGCTATCCGGCCAGCCGGTTTGTTCGGGACGCAGAAGTGAGCGCAGTCCTTCCCACGGTGAAATCGGCCGAGGTGGGAGCCCAGCGCATCGTCTTCGGCGTGATGGTCGCGTTCTTCCTGATCGGCCCGGCGCTCGGCATGTACCCGGTGTTCCTGATGAAGGTGATGTGCTTCGCGCTCTTCGCCGCCGCGTTCAACCTGCTCATCGGCTTCGTCGGGCTGCTTTCGTTCGGCCACGCCATGTTCCTCGGCACTGCCGGCTATGTTTGCGCGCACGCTGCCAAGGTCTGGGGATTCACTCCGGAGCTCGCCATCGTGGCCGGTGCCGCGGCTGCCGGCCTGCTTGGCCTGATCGCCGGACTGCTTGCCATCCGGCGCCAGGGCATCTACTTCGCGATGATTACCCTCGCGCTCGCGCAGATGATCTTCTTCTTCTGCCTGCAGGCACCGTTCACCGGTGGGGAAGACGGCATCCAGGCGGTGCCCCGCGGCAAGCTGCTCGGCGTTCTCGACCTGTCGGACGTCTGGAACATGTACGGCACGGTACTCATCATCTTCCTCGCCGGATTCCTCCTCATCTACCGGACGGTGCATTCACCCTTCGGGCAGGTGCTGAAGGCGATCCGCGAGAACGAGCCGCGTGCCACTTCGCTCGGCTACAACACCAATCGCTACAAGCTGATGGCCTTCGTGCTCTCCGCGACGCTCTCCGGCGTAGCCGGTGCCACCAATGCACTCGTGTTCCAGCTAGCGGCGCTCAACAGCGTGCACTGGAGCATGTCGGGTGAAGTCGTGCTGATGAACCTCGTCGGCGGCCTGGGCACCATCTTCGGCCCAGTGGTCGGCGCCTTCGTGGTCCTCGCCATGGAGAACTACCTGGCGACGCTGGGCTTCTGGGTGACGATCGTGCAAGGCGCGATCTTCGTCCTCTGCGTGCTCGCCTTTCGCCGCGGCATCATCGGCGAGCTCGGCCGCCTGATCCGAAAGCCTCTCTGACGGAGGAGGGCTCTGCGAAACCTGGTCGTATGATCGCCTGATGGAACGCGAAGGCGCCGAAACGCCACAAGCGGCGGCCAAGCTGGCCGAGCATCAGCTTGAAAAGGGAGAGCCTCTTCTCGCCTATAACGAGCTGCAGGGAGCGCTCGAGCGTTGGCCCCATCACGGACGACTGCGACAGCTAAGTGCGCTCGCCCTTGCAAGAGCCGGTGATCTCGAGCGTGCGAACGAAATCCTGCGAACGTTGGTTGCCGAAGGCCTCGACGACGCAGAAACGCTCGGCCTCCTTGCGCGCACCCATAAAGGCCTTGCTCTGGATAGCGACGACCCCGCGCGTCGGTCGGAGCATCTAGGGGCCGGCTTTGCGCTCTATGAGCGAGCCTACCGCGATGCGCGCAGCGAAGGCCGTGTCGATGCCGCCTGGTACACGGGAATCAATGCCGCAACGATGGCGCTCCTGCGGGGCGAACTGGCGCGTGCGAAGGCGCTTGCCGCGGAAGTGCGCGATGTCTGCCTGGAGGCGGCGGCCCCCAGCGACGCCACCCCTGCCGCTTACTGGCGCGAAGCGACCCTCGGCGAGGCGGCCTTGATCCTTGGCGAAGCGGACGCTGCCGGCGCGCACTACGCGCGCGCGGTGCAACTCGCCAAGGGTCGCTACGGTGACGTGGCGAGTACGCGTAAGCAGGCACGAGTGCTCGCGGCCGCGCTGCCGAATACAGCCCAGGATGCGCTCGAGGCACTCGCCATTCCGCCGGTGGTCGTGTTTACGGGACACATGATGGAGCGTCCGGGGCAAAGGATGCCGCTATTCCCGGGCTATCTTGAAGCTGGCGTACACGCAACCATAAGTGATCGCCTCGCTCGAATTGCTCCGCTCGCCGTATACGGATCGGCTGCTTGCGGCGTCGATCTGCTGTGCCTTGAGGTGGCGCATCGGCTGGGCGCCGAGACCCACATCGTGCTGCCTTTCCCGGCCGCGGAATTCCGCGCCGTCAGCGTCGATTTCGCTGGCGGTGACTGGGGCGTGCGGTTCGAGCGCGCGCTCGACGCCGCCGACAGCGTCACGATCGCAAGCGGCCATTACGCGCGCGATAGCTCGGCCAGCTTCGAGTACGCAAATCTCATGTTCACGGGGATGGGAAGGTTGCGGGCAGAAACGCTCGATGCTCCGCTGCGGGCGCTCGCCGTATGGGACCGTGCCGCCGCCGGCGAGCCCGGCGGCTCGGCATCGCTCGTTCGCTTCTGGGAAGCGCAAGGTCTGCACCCGGAGCATGTGGATCTCGGCGCATTGCGGAGCCGCGAGGCCACAGCGGACGCTTCTCGCGCGGCGCAACCCTCGGCGCCTGCCCCGTCAGTGCGTCACGAAATTCGCGCCATGCTCTTTGCCGATGCCGTCGGCTATAGCCGGCTGAGCGAGGACCAAATCCCCGCCTACATAGAAGGCTTTCTCGGCATGGTGGCCGAGCTCAACCGCCGCACCAGCCATCCGTGCGAGCACGTCGAGACCGCTGGCGACGGCCTCTACATGGTGTTCCGCTCAGCCACCGACGCCGCGCAGTTCGCGCTCGAGCTACGCGAAGCCATGAACCGCTTCGATCGCGCAGCCTGGGGCCTGCCGGCCGATTTCGGCCTGCGCGTCGCGTTGCACTGCGGGCCGGTGCACTGCGGGCGCGACCCGATCACCGGGCGGCCGCTCTACACGGGGCCGCACACGAGCCGCACGGCGCGCATCGAGCCGATCACTCCGCCGGGGCAGGTATACGCCAGCAGCCCGTTCGCCGCGGTCGTTGCTGCGAGCGGCGACGACTTCGCGCTCAGCTACGTCGGTCGCATGCCGCTCGCGAAGGGCTACGGAATGCTCGGCCTATACCATCTGCGCGGCGGGCGCTCCGGGGCTATGGCTCATTGACGATCGTCGGATCGAGGACGATCGTCTGTACTTGCACGCCATTCGCCGTCTTCGTCAGTGAGATGGTGTAGCCATACTGTGCGAAATCGCCGGCCCCAGCCCTTGTCCATTTGTGCATCGTGTCGCCGTGCTGCGTGGATGTGAACATGCTGCCGGGGTTCTTGATATTAATTCCTCCGGCGCTGCTGAATGCCCAGCCCGTGTTGTTCTTGTCGGTTAGGTTCCAAGTAATCAAGTTGCTGTTCGCACCAAGACCGCTCAGGTGGATTGGGTCGTTGTCGAGGTTGATCGTGACTTTCTTTGCTGTTGTGTCTTCCTCGATCGTAATGTTGACCACGTTATTGACTCTATGTGACGGCATTTCGAGTTCTCCCTTTGCACAGAATATGAACTGATCAGGTTCCCCGTCCCCGATTGAGTTCGTTTATGAGATCGGCGTAACTCGGGTGCCGATATTCCGATGCTCGCAGCTGCGCGGCGAGCGCTCCGGCTTCTTCGAGGTTCCCCAGGCGGAGCTGCGCGCGCGCGAAGAGCGTCAGCGCGGAATTGTTGTGAGCCTTTGCGAAAGGCTCCAGATATTGGGCGGCGGCGCGCCAATGCTCGGCGGCAGCGGCGTTACGGGCATCGCGACGCAGGAGGTCGCCGAGCAGGAGCTCTGCCGCGGCGACGACGTTGGACTGATCGGCGTTAAGCGGGGAGTCCGCGGATGCGAGACGCCGTACG
>JAFARH010000147.1 GCA_019245555.1 Betaproteobacteria bacterium | reverse complement strand
GTCTTTCGCGGCGCCACGGTGAGCCGGCGCGAGATCGACGCCGTCCGGACGATCGAGGCGGTCATCCGCGCGAGGCGCGTCCACGCGATCGGCCGCCGCATGCTCGCGACCGATCTGGGCGACCTTCCCGGCGGCGCGAACGAGCTCTACGTCGACTGCACCGCTGCGGGCGTGCCGCCATCACCGGCACGGCCGGTCTACGAAGACGCACGCGTCACGATCCAGTACGTCGGCGTCGGCTTCCTGCCGTGGAGCGCCGCGACGATCGGGTTCGTCGAGTCGACCGGGCTGGACATGGATGAGAAGAACCGGCTCTGCCCGCCCGTCGCCTTCACGGGCGACGTCGCCGACCTGCTGGAGCTGGTGCACGCGGCGATGCGCGGCCAGGTCGCACGCGCCCGCCACGAGACCGTCGGGCCGTGGAACCTCGCGTCGCGGCTGAATCCCGCGCTGGCCGCCGTCGACCATCTCGACCAGCCGGACGTCGCGCAGTCGCTCATCTACATCGTCGAGCACACTCGGGACGCGCTCGAGCACCTCGAGCGCGTGCTGAATGGGCCAGCGTCCAGGAAGGTCACATGAAGTGGGCTATAGGCTTTCGCCCGGTTCCTGAGTGGGGAGGTGGCGATGTCTCGTGGCCGTCGGGCCGAGATCCTGCGCGAAGTGCTCGATGCCTTCAACCGCCACGATCTCGACAAGATCATGTCCTACTTCGCGGAAGACGCCGTGTTCGAGGCCCCGCGGGGGTCTGAACCGTGGGGTCGCCGGTTCATCGGCAAGGATGAGGTTCGTCGGGGTCTCGCAACGCGGTTCGAGGGCATTCCGAACGTTCACTATGGGCAGGACGATCACTTCGTTTGCGCTGATCGCGGGTTGTCGGAGTGGACGATCACGGGGACGACCGTCGAGGGTGTCACAGTCGACGTGCGCGGATGTGACATCTGGACGTTCAACTCAGATGGGCTGATAACCCGAAAGGACAGCTTCTGGAAGATACGCGAGCCGTAGGAGCTTTTGTGCGCGAGCGTCTTTCACACCGGCCAAGAAGTAGCGACAGACGGTTCGTTTAGACGTCTAACCACGCCCGCGCCGGCGCGACGTCGTCGAAGACATGCATGTCGAACGGAAGCTCCTCGGACGTAAGTCCCTGCAGCTGGCGCATAAGGCCGTAGTCGGCCTGATTGCGCATAACGAACGCCATTCGCTGCTGCCCGATTTTCTCGGCCCGCGCAACGAGCAGGTCTGCACGTAGGCGCACCTCGACCGGGGACATGTCGGTGAATAGGGCGCGCGAATGATCTACGAGGATCGTCATTCCGAAGCGAAAACGGGGGTCGGATACGGCCGCACACACCATCGCGTCGAGCCGCTCGGCGGTCACCTTACCGGCCGTGACGATCCGCAGATCCTCGATCTCGGCGCCGTGCCAATGCAGTTCAAACTCCATCGGCGCATTTAGGTACCCGCCGGGCGCGTGAGGGGAACAAGAATCGAGATTCGTGGCTGCGCCAACGTCGCGGCCCGAGTAGGCGCCCGGCGTCAGAAGGGTGGATCGGGCGAGCGTTGAGGAGGACACTCCGACAGCAGCGGGGTCTAAGACAGGGTGCGCCCTGCGAAGATGACGTCCGAGCTCGGGCGGAGTAGGTAGATGCGGGAACGCGTGAGTATCGAGTCGGTTGCGATCAAGCGCGTGCTCTTCGGTATCCGGATCGATGTTCCGAGGCGCCGCTCGATTCGGAAGCCGCTCAGCGCGGCGAGGTTCTGCATGATCGGCGTCGGAAAGCTATTGAGGTGGCCTTCGGTGTCATGTCGGCCTAGGAGCTCACGAGCGACCTCGACCCAGCTGTACGGGCTTGGGACGGAAACCACCGCACGTCCGGTATCGGTGAGGACGCGCCTGATCTGAACCAGTAGCTTGAGGGGCGCCGTCAGATGTTCGAGTAATTCGAGGCAAAAGACACAGTCGAACGCTCGATCTGGAAATGGCAGCCCTTCGCTGACGTCGCCGCGGATGAACGTGAGCCCCGCCTCGGTGGCGGCCGCGGCGTTCACGTCACTGAGGTCGAAACCGGTGTAGTGGACGTTCA
>JAFARH010000063.1 GCA_019245555.1 Betaproteobacteria bacterium | reverse complement strand
GCTGGGGATCACCTCCAACCGGGCACTGCAGGACGCGAAGAAGCTGTTGGGCGCAAAGAAGGCGGGTCACGGCGGCACGCTCGACCCGCTCGCTTCTGGCCTCTTGCTGATCCTCGCCGGCGAGGCGACCAAGTTCGCCGGGCCGATGCTGGATGCGGACAAGGAATATCTCGCCACCGTGAAGCTCGGCGTCAGGACCAGCACCGCGGACGCCGAGGGCGAAGTGTTGGAGCAGCGGCCGGTAGACGTACGCGCGGAGCAAGTCGCGGCCGCCCTGGACCGCTTCCGCGGCTCGATTGAGCAAATGCCGCCGATGCATTCGGCGCTGAAGCGCGATGGGGTGCCGCTCTACAAGCATGCGCGCGCCGGGCGCACAGTGGAACGCGAAAGACGACGAGTGGAGATTCACGAGCTGGACGTCCTTCAGTGCGTGCCGCCGATGCTCGAGCTGCGCGTCCGCTGCAGCAAAGGCACGTACATCCGCGCGCTGGCCGAGGACATCGGTGCAGCCCTCGGCACCGGCGCCCACCTGGCCGCGCTACGGCGCACGGCGTCGGGGCGCTTCAACGTCAAGGACGCGGTGACCCTCGAGGAGCTGCGCGCCATGCCGGACCGCCACGCAGCGCTGCTCCCGTTGCGCGTGCTGCTGGACGGCCTGCCGAGCACTGAGCTCGACGCCGCCGAGGAGGCAAGGCTGCGCAATGGCCAGCCGTTGAAAATCAGCGGACTGGAAGCCGGCCTGCGCGCACTTTATCGGGCCGACGGTGCGGTAATCGGCCTCGGCGAAGCCCAGGCCGAGGGCCTGTTGAAGGCCCTCCGACTAACCAGCGGACTCACCCAAGGGGCTGAAAAACATCGAAAAACCTTGTGATGCGACAGGGTGATCGGGTACAATCGCCGCCTCAAAAAATTGAATCGATAGCGCCGAAAGAGAGACAGTCGAATGGCATTGCAGGTCCCGCAGAAAGCGCAGGTGGTAAAGCAGTACCAGCGCTCCGGCAAGGACACAGGGTCGCCGGAAGTGCAGGTCGCGCTCCTCACCGAGCGCATCAACGGCCTGACGGAGCACTTCAAGACGCACGTCAAGGATTTCCACTCGCGGCGCGGGCTCCTCGTCATGGTGAGCCAGCGTCGCAAGCTACTCGATTATTTGAAGCGCAAGGACGCGGACAAGTACCGCGGCCTGATCGAGAAGCTCGGCCTACGCAAGTAACTTTCCCCGATGCCGCAGCAATGACGCTCACCGTGTGGTGAGCGTTTTGCATTTGCGGCCGAGAACAGAGGACTCCCTTTGAACCCCATCAAGAAAACATTCACCTACGGTTCCCACGAAGTCACGTTCGAGACCGGCGAGATTGCTCGCCAGGCGCATGGCTCGGTGATCTGCCGCATCGACGACACGGTGGTGCTCGCCACAGTGGTCGGTGCGAAGCAGCCCAAGGCGGGCCAGGACTGGTTCCCGCTCACCGTCGACTACGTCGAAAAGACCTACGCCGCGGGCAAGATCCCGGGCGGCTTCTTCAAGCGCGAGGGCCGACCCTCGGAGAAAGAGACGCTGACCTCGCGCCTCATCGACCGTCCGATCCGACCGCTCTTTCCGGACGGCCTCTACAACGAGGTCCAGGTCGTGGCAACGGTCATGTCCCTCAACCCGGAAATTGATTCCGACATTCCGGCGATGCTCGCGGTGTCGGCCGCGCTGACGCTTTCCGGCATCCCCTGGAACGGGCCGATCGGTGCGTGCCGTGTTGGCTATGTGAACGGACAATACGTGCTCAACCCCACGGCGACGCAGCTCAAGGAATCGAAGCTGAACCTCGTCGTCGCCGGCACTGAGCAGGGCGTAATGATGGTCGAGTCGGAAGCGCTCGAACTCTCAGAGGACGTGATGCTGGGCGGCGTCGTGTACGGCCACGAGCAGATGCAGAGCGCAATCCAGGCGATCCATGAGCTCGCCGAAGTCGCGGCGAAGCCGGCGTGGGACTGGAAACCCCCTGTCAAGGACGAAGCGCTGGCAGCGAAGATCAAGGAGCTCGCCGAGCGCGAGTTGCGCGAGGCGTTCCGCATCAAGCAAAAGAAGGCGCGCTCGGAGGCGCTCGACGCAATCTGGAAGCGCGTTTTCGAGCAGCTGCAGGTGGGTCAGGAAGGCGGTCCGGCTGTAAATGCCGTCAAGGAAATCACCTTCGCGCTCGAGTCGGCCATCGTGCGTGGCCAGATTCTCGATGGCGAGCCGCGCATCGACGGTCGCGACACGCGCACCGTGCGCCCGATCACCATCCGCACCGGCGTGCTGCCGCGTGCGCACGGCACCGCGCTCTTCACGCGCGGCGAGACGCAGGCCATCGTCGTGGCGACGCTCGGCA
>JAFARH010000042.1 GCA_019245555.1 Betaproteobacteria bacterium | reverse complement strand
GAGCGCGAGTACTGCCTCGAGTTCTACGGCCGGTTGGCGCTATCGCTCATGGAGCAGCTGGACATTCGCGAGTGCCACTGGGTCGGAACGTCCATGGGCGGCGCGATCGGACTACGCCTCGCCGCAGGCGCGCTGAAGGGTCGCATTCGGCGCCTCGTGCTTAACGACATGGGACCGAAGATCGCCGATGCGGCGGTCGAGCGCATCAAGGCCTATGCCGGCAAGCCGCCGCAGTTCGAGCGCATCTCGGAGCTTGAGCAGTATTTCCGAACCATCTACAAACCGTACGGCTGGTTATCCGACGAGCAGTGGCGGCGACTGACGGAAAGCTCGGCCCGGCGCACGCCGGAAGGGAAGATCACCACGCATTACGATCCCAACATGGTGCTGCAGTTCGTGCACCACCCGCGCGACTATGATCAGTGGGACGCCTGGGATGCGATCACCGCACCAACGCTCTGCCTGCGCGGCGAGACGTCGGATCTTTTGCTACCGGAAGTGACCGAAGAGATGAAGCGGCGCGGTCCGAACGCGACGATTGCGACCATCGGCGGCTGCGGCCACGCCCCGGCGCTCAATGTGCCGGATCAGTTGAATCTTGTGGCGCGGTTTTTGGACGGGACATGAAGCGGGCGAAGAAGAGACCCGCTTCATAGAGTATGCACATCGGTATTGCCAGCATGAACTGCGAGAGCACGTCGGGCGGCGTCACCACCGCCGCGACGACGAACGCGCCGACGATCGCATAGGGTCGCGCGTCCTTCAACTGCTCGACCGTCACCAGCCCAACGCGCACCAGCACGATCAGCACGATCGGGATCTCGAAGGTGACGCCGAAGGCGAGGAACATGGTGATGACGAAGCTGAAGTACGCCTCGATGTCCGGCGCCGGCGTGATCGACTTCGGCGCGAAGCCGTGGATGAAGGCGAAGACCTTCTGGAAGACGAAGAAGTAGCAGAACGCGACACCGGAGAGGAACAGCACCGTGCTCGCAACGACGAGCGGCAGCGCCAGCTTCTTCTCGTGATCGTAGAGCCCCGGCGCGACAAATGCCCACGCCTGGTAGAGCACATACGGCAGCGCGATGAGGAACGCGGCAAGCGCAGTGACCTTTACCGGCACCATGAACGGCGTAATCACGCCGGTGGCGATCATCTTCGCGCCCTCGGGGAGCGCGCTCATGAGCGGCGCCGCGAGCAGGTCGTAGATGTAGCCCGACCCAGGCCAAAGGAAGAGGACGATGAAAAGCACGAGCACCGCACCGCCTGCTTTCATCAAGCGCTCGCGCAGCTCGATCAGGTGCGAGATGAAGCTTTCCTGGTCGCTCACGCCGCGCTCTTCTCTTCGGGTTTCTTCTCTTCGGGTTTTTTCTCGCCCTCGACCGCCTTGTTCAGGTCGTCCGCGGTCTTGTTCATCTCTTGATCAACGGAGGCCTGGATGTCGGTGGCCGCCTTCTGCATCGAGTCGCGCATCTTGCGCAGCTCCTCGAGCTCGATTTCCTTGTTGATGTCGGCCTTGACGTCGGCGACGTAGCGCTGCATGCGGCCGACGAGGTGGCCGATGGTGCGCGCCACGCGCGGCAGCTTCTCGGGCCCGATCACGATCAGCGCCACCACGCCGATGACGAGCAGCTCTGAAAATCCGATATCGAACATTGGCTAGAGACTAAAAAGGCGCCCGGAAGGCGCCTTCGTTTGGCCTGCGGTGCGACTCAGGCCTTGTGCTCGGTCTTGCCGCGCACTTCACCCTCGACCGTCTTGCCCGTGACCTGCGGCGTGGCCGGTTCGGTGGCCTTGTCGGCCGTGCCTTCGCGCATGCCGTCCTTGAAACCGCGCACCGCGCCGCCAAGATCCGCGCCGATGTTGCGCAGCTTCTTGGTGCCGAAAATCAGCATCACGATCACCAGAACGATCAGCCAATGCCAAATGCTGAGCGAACCCATAAATCTCTCCTAATTTCTCCTGCTCATTTTCGATGGAGCATCGGACCGAGAGGTTCCGGCCCGCCTAGAACATGCATGTGGACATGATACACCTCCTGATGCCCCACCCGACCGTTGTTGATGATGGTGCGGAAGCCGTCCGTCGCCCCAGCTTCTCGAGCGAGGCGTCCGGCGAGGCCGAGCATCTTGCCAAGCGCCGCCTGATTCGCGGGCTGCGCGTCGTAGAGCGTCGGAATGTGCGCCTTCGGCACGAGTAAGAAGTGCACGGGTGCCTGCGGCCGGATGTCGTGGAAAGCCATGACATCGTTGTCGTCGTAAATCTTCTTCGCCGGAATCTCGCCGCGTGCGATCTTGCAGAAAACGCAGTTCGGGTCGCTCATCGCTTCTTCCTCGCTGCCTTTTCATCCAGTCCGGAAATTCCTTCGCGCCGATGCATTTCGGCCAGCACGTCCGCCGGTCCAACGCCGTGGCGCGCGAGCACGATCATCGAGTGGAACCAGAGATCGGCCGTCTCGCGCACCAGCGCGAGGCGATCGCCGCTCTTCGCTGCGAGCACGGTCTCGGTCGCTTCCTCGCCGATCTTCTTCAGCATCGCATCGTCGCCCTTGGCGAAAAGCTGGGCGACGTAGGACTTCTTCGGATCGCCGCCCTTGCGTTCGTTGATGGTCGTCGCGATGCGTTCCAACGTCTCGTACAGGCCCGGTTTCATTTCTTATAGATGTCCGTCGGATCCTTGAGCACCGGATCGGTCGTCACCCAGCTCCCCTTCTCTAGTTTTCGGTAGAAGCAGCTCTCGCGGCCGGTGTGGCACGCGATGCCGCCGACCTGCTCGACTTGCAGCAGGATCGTGTCCGCGTCGCAGTCGAGCCTGAGTTCGCGCACTTTCTGCACGTGTCCCGACTGCTCGCCTTTGCGCCAGAGCTTGCGGCGCGAGCGCGACCAGTACACGGCCTCGCTTTTCTCCGCCGTCTGCTTGAGCGCTTCGCGATTCATCCACGCAACCGTCAGCACGCGGCCGCTTTCGGCGTCCTGCGCGACCGCGGCAATGAGACCGTCGCCGTTCCAGGGCACTTCGTCGAGCCAGTTCATTCGCGCACCTCGATCCCGCGCTTCTTGAGGTGGATCTTCGCTTGGCGCACCGTGAATTCGCCGAAATGGAAAATGCTCGCCGCGAGCACCGCGTCGGCTTTCCCCTCGAGCACACCCTGCGCGAGATGCTCCAAATTTCCGACGCCGCCGGACGCGATGACGGGAACGCTAACCGCTTCGGAAACAGCGCGCGTGAGGCCTATATCGAAACCCTCGCGCGTGCCGTCGCGGTCCATGCTGGTCAGGAGAATCTCGCCCGCGCCCGCTTGCGTCATGCGCTCGGCCCAGCGCACCGCGTCCAAACCGGTCGCCTTGCGGCCGCCGTGCGTATACACCTCCCAGCCCATGCCATTTTTCTTAGCGTCGATCGCAACGACGATGCATTGGTTGCCGACGATGTCGGACGCGTCTTTCACGAGCTGCGGGTTCTGCACGGCAGCGGTGTTGATGGACACCTTGTCAGCGCCAGCGTTCAGCAGACGCCGCACATCCTCGACCTTGCGCACGCCGCCGCCGACGGTCAGAGGAATGAACACGCGCGACGCCACTGCCTCGATCACATGCAACAGGATGTCGCGCTCATCCGAGCTCGCGGTGATGTCGAGGAAGCAGAGCTCGTCCGCGCCCTCGCCGTCGTAGCGCGCGGCGATCTCGACCGGATCGCCCGCGTCGCGCAGATCGACGAAATTGACGCCCTTTACGACCCGGCCCGCGGTGACATCGAGGCAGGGAATGATTCTTTTCGCGAGGGCCACGCTCAGGCCTTGCCGACCGCTTTGTCAGCGGCCGCTTGCGCGCTCTTGAGCTCCAGTTTTCCTTCGTACAGGGCACGACCGGCGATGGCGCCGATCACGCCTTCCGGCACCAGCTTCGTGCACACCGCTTGAATGTCCTCGACGCTGTTCAACCCGCCGGAGGCAATGATCGGGGTTTTGGTGGCCTGAGCGAGGCGGAACGTCGCGTCGATGTTCACGCCGCTCATCATGCCGTCGCGCCCGATGTCGGTGTAGATCAGCGCCTCGATGCCGTACTCCTCATATTTCTTGGCGAGATCGACGACGTCGTGTCCAGTGAGCTTCGACCAGCCTTCCACCGCGACCTTCCCATCCTTGGCGTCGAGGCCGGCAATGATGTGGCCGGGGAATGCATAGCAGGCGTCGGAAAGGAATCCGGGATTCTTCACGGCTGCAGTGCCGATCACGATGTAGGTAACGCCGGCATCGAGGTAGCTCTCGATCGTGTCGAGGTCGCGAATGCCGCCGCCCACCTGGATCGGCACCTGCTGGCCGACGGCGGCGATCATCTCGCGGATCACCTTCTCGTTCTTGGGCTTGCCGGCGACCGCGCCGTTGAGATCCACGATGTGCAGCCGGCGAGCACCAAGCGAGGCCCAATGCTTCGCCATCTGCACAGGGTTGTCCGAGAACACGGTAGCCGTGTCCATCTTGCCCTGCTGCAAGCGCACGCAGCGGCCGTCTTTCAGATCAATTGCGGGAATGATGAGCACTTCAGTGCTCGAAATTAAATCAAGGACGCCAGCGCACGAAGTTGGAGAGGAGTTGCAGGCCGGCTGACTGGCTTTTTTCGGGGTGGAACTGGACGGCAAAAATATTATCCCGGGCCACGGCGCAGGTAAAGGGCACGCCATAGACGCAAGTCGCCGCCACCAGCGCGCGATCCGCCGGCGCCGGAACGTAGCTATGCACGAAGTAAAAGCGGCTTTTATCGCTGATACCGGCCCATAACGGGTGCGCCCCTTCCTGCAGCACCTCGTTCCAGCCCATGTGCGGAATCTTGAGCCCCGTGACGGAGAAACGGGGTACATCGCCTTTAAGAACGCCTAGCGCCGCCGTTTCGCCCTCGGCGCCGTGATCGAACAGCATTTGCAGGCCGAGGCAGATGCCGAGATAGGGCTTGTCGCGCAGCGCATCCAGCACCGCGTCTCGCGCACCGCTCGCGAGGAGGTTCTTCATGCAGTCGGGCAGCGCCCCCTGGCCCGGCACTACGACGCGCTCGGCCGAGCGGATGCGTGCAGGATCCGCGGTGACGAGCACCTGCGCCTCGGGCGCGACCCGCTCCAGCGCTTTCGAGACCGAGCGCAGGTTGCCCATGCCGTAATCCACCACTGCGATGCGCACTGCAAGCTCTCGCCTAGAGTGTTCCCTTGGTGGAGGGAATGGAGCCCTGGGTGCGCGGGTCGCGCTCGACCGCCATGCGCAGCGCCCGCGCGAAAGCCTTGAACATCGTCTCGCACTGGTGGTGTGCGTTGTCGCCGCGCAGGTTGTCAATGTGCAGCGTCACCTGCGCATGGTTGACGAAGCCCTGGAAGAATTCGTGCACGAGGTCGACGTCGAATTCACCGATCAGTCCCCGCGTGAACTCGACGTGGTATTCGAGCCCCGGCCGTCCGGAGAAATCGATCACCACGCGCGACAGCGCTTCGTCGAGCGGTACGTAGGCGTGCCCGAAACGGCGCACACCCGCCTTGTCGCCGACGGCTTTCGCGCAGGCCTGGCCGAGCGTGATGCCGATGTCTTCCACCGTGTGATGCGCATCGATGTGCAGGTCGCCTTTAGCATCGATTTCGAGGTCGAGCATGCCGTGTCGCGCCACCTGGTCAAGCATGTGCTCGAGGAACGGCAGGCCGGTGGCAAGCTTCGCCTTGCCGGACCCATCGAGATCCACTTTGACGCGGATCTGCGTTTCCTTGGTGTTGCGAACGACTTCAGCAGTACGCATGGTGGTCACAGCGCTTCCTTGAGCGCATTGATGAGTATACGGTTTTCATCCGGCGTCCCGACGGTGACGCGCAGGCACTGCGGCAGCCCCGGATGCAGATTACGCACGAGCACACCTTGCTTCCGCAGTCCTTCATAGGTGCGCGCCGCGTCGGCGACACGAACCAGAAAAAAGTTGGCAGCCGAAGGAAACACGGTCACGCCGCGCAGCGCCGCAAGACCCGTCTTGAGCTTGTCGCGCTCCGCTCGGATCGCAGCGGCCTGTTTTTCGAGCACGTC
>JAFARH010000233.1 GCA_019245555.1 Betaproteobacteria bacterium | reverse complement strand
CTTTTTCTCGACCTTCGGCTTCTCGGTGATATGGGTCGAACCGACGGAAGCTTCGATCATGGCGCGCGCGCCCTTGCTCACCTTGATTTCCTTAAGCTGAACCTTGCGGTCGAGCTTGCCGGAGAGGATTACCTTCGCAGCGAGCGCACGGTGCGGCACGATGCCCGCAGCCTGCAGCGCGGCGAGATCAATATCGGTAATCGAAAGACCTTGCAGCTCGCTCGTGCGAACTTCGGCGATGTCTTCTCGCGTCGGCGAATTGAAGCCGCGCTTCGGCAGGCGACGATGCAGCGGCATCTGCCCGCCCTCGAAGCCGACCTTGTGGAAGCCGCCCGAACGCGCCCGCTGGCCCTTGTGGCCGCGACCGGCGGTCTTGCCCCAGCCCGAGCCGACGCCGCGACCGACGCGGTGGCGGTTACTCTTCGAGCCCGGAGCAGGCTTGAGACTGTTCAGTTTCATGAGTCGATCCGAACGAGGTAGTTGACCTTGTTGATCATGCCGCGCACGGCAGGCGTGTCGACCAGTTCGACGACGTGGTCTATGCGCTTGAGGCCGAGCCCGCGCACCGTTGCCGCATGGGTGCGGTTGACGCTGTTGATGCTCTTGAGCAGCCGAACCTTGATCTTCTTCATTGCATGATCTCCTCGACCGTCTTGCCACGGCGCGCCGCGATCTCGGCTGGCGTGCTCCTGTTCTTGAGGCCATCGAGCGTCGCGCGCACTACGTTGTAGGGGTTGGTCGAACCGAAGCACTTGGCGAGCACGTTCGTCACGCCCATCACCTCGAACACTGCACGCATCGGGCCGCCGGCGATGATGCCGGTGCCTTCCATCGCGGGCTGCATAAGTACTTTGGCCGAGCCGTGCCGGCCGATGACGGCGTGCTGCAGCGTGCCGTTCTTCAGTTTCACCTTGAAGAGCTTGCGGCGCGCTTCTTCCATCGCCTTCTGCACCGCGACCGGCACTTCGCGGGCCTTGCCCTTGCCCATGCCAATACCGCCGTCGCCGTCGCCGACGACCGTGAGAGCCGCAAAGCCGAGCACGCGGCCACCCTTGACCACCTTGGTGACGCGGTTCACCGCGACCATCTTTTCGCGCAGGCCGTCGCCGCGCTCTTCCTGCTGCATCCGGGGCTGGATCTTCGCCATAGGTATCCCTTTAGAACTTCAGGCCGCCGGCGCGCGCCGCGTCGGCGAGCGCCTTGATGCGACCGTGGTAGCGATAGCCGGCACGGTCGAAGGCAACCTTGTCGATGCCTTTCTCCTTCGCCTTGCTCGCAATGCGGCTTCCGACTGCTTCGGCGGCCTTGCGGTTCGCGCCGTGCTTGAGCTGTCCGCGCACTTCCTTCTCGGTGCTCGAGGCGCTGACCAGCACCTTGTCGCCCGATGGAGAGGTGATCTGCGCGTAGATGTGCGAATTCGTACGGTGCACGGTGAGGCGCACCGCGCCGACTTCGCGGATCTTGTGCCGGGTCTGCTTCGCCCGACGAAGCCTTGCGTCGTTCTTAGCGGTCATGATGTGGCGTCTACCCTATTTCTTCTTCGTCTCTTTGAGAACGATGACTTCATTGGCGTAGCGCACACCCTTGCCCTTGTAAGGCTCAGGGGAGCGCTGCGCGCGGACTTCGGCGGCCACCTGGCCGACGAGTTGCTTGTCGATGCCGGTGATCACAATCTCAGTTTGTGTGGGAGTCGCGACCTTGATGCCCTTCGGCATCTGGTGCACGACCGGATGCGAGAAGCCGAGCGACAGATTCAGCTTGTCGCCTTGTGCCTGGGCGCGATAACCGACGCCGACGAGCGCGAGGCGCTTCTCGAAGCCCTTGGTGACGCCCGCGACCATGTTGGCGACAAGCGCGCGCATGGTGCCGGACATGGCATCGGCATGATTCGAGTTGCCGAGGGCCTTGAAGGTCACGGTCTCGCCGTCCTTCTTCACTTCGACGTTCGGATCGGCGGCACGCGCGATGGTGCCGAGCGGCCCCTTGATCGAGATCTGGCCCGAGGCGATCGAAACTTCGACGCCTTTCGGCAGCGGTACGGGATATTTAGCAACGCGGGACATGGCTGGTCTCTATTGGGTGCGGATGCTGAGCATCCTTAGGGGTGCGGATGCTGAGCATCCTTAGGCGACGATGCAAAGCACTTCGCCGCCGAGGCCGTCGGCGCGCGCCTTGCGGTCGGTCATCACGCCGCGCGAAGTGGAAAGAATGGCAACACCCAGGCCGTTCATCACGC
>JAFARH010000032.1 GCA_019245555.1 Betaproteobacteria bacterium | reverse complement strand
GATGGCGTCTAAGAAGAACAGAAACGGGAAGTCGAACAGAAAGAGTCCAAAATCGCCCTCATCGCTGCGGGCGCGTGTCGACACTTTGCTTGCGTGGCTTCGTGGGCATCGCGGGCCGGCCATCATTGCGGGCGTAGTCGTGCTGTTCGTCACCAGTTTGGTGGGCGGCTACTGGATCGCCCAGCACTTCGATCGCAAGGATCAGGACCGGATCGCGCGCGAGACCCTTGATGAGATGAAGCGCAACGAGCCCTCCCCGAAATATGCCTCGATCGATCAGATCCCGGGCATTTCGCGCTACATGGAGACGGCGCCCGACCAGCGACAGCCGACCCAGGAGGACAAGATCCGTGCTCGTCCGCAGCTTGCTGCCGCAGCGGCGCCGCAGGCGGCCTGGCGTCGCAATGCCGTGCCGTTCACGGACCTCAACAGCAAGCCGCTGATCGCCATCGTGATCGACGACGTCGGGCTCGACAGGCCACACTCGCGACGTGCGGCCGAACTTCCCGGCCCGCTCACGCTCTCTTTTCTGCCTTACGCCAAGGACCTGCGCGAGCAGGCGAAGGCAGCGCGCGCGCGCGGCCACGAGATCATGCTGCATCTGCCGATGGAGCCGACCGGCCGCGCCGATCCCGGCCCCGGGGCACTTCTGGTCTCGATGAGCGAGAACGAGATCGGCCGCCACACGGCAACAGCGCTCGACGGCTACGACGGATATGTCGGGGTCAACAACCACATGGGCAGTCGCTTCACCGCCTACAAACCCGGCATGCAGACGGTGCTGCAACAGGTCCGGGCGCGCGGCATGATGTTCCTCGACTCGCGCACGACGAAAGAAACTGTGGGCGACCAGATCGCCCAGGAGATCGGCGTTCCCAGCATGAGCCGCAACGTCTTCCTCGACGACGACGAGTCGATCGCGGCGATCCGCAGGAAGCTCGCCGAAACCGAGCAAGTGGCGCGGCGCCAGGGCTTCGTGGTGGCGATCGGCCACCCGCATGAGGCGACGTTGCAGGCGCTCGCCGAATGGCTGCCGACGGTGTCGGGCAAGGGATTTGCCCTGGCACCGTCGACGGCCGTGATGCGCAAGCGCAACGGGTGGGATTAGTTCGGCTTGCCGCCGGCGATGGCCTCAATCGAACCCATGCACTTCTTCCAGCCGTTGCCCATGTTGCGATGAGCCAGCTCGTTGCGGGGAATGACGAAGCCGGAATGGACGAGGCGCAGGCGCGTACCGTTCGCGACCCTGGCGAGCGTGAAGGTGACCACGGTGTCGAGCGGCGCACCGTACCCTGACGCGATGCTGTCGTGGCCGCCTTTCCAGGCGTAGACGAAGCGCTCGTTGGGAACAACCTCGAGCACGCGGCAATGGATGGTGCCGTCCCACTGGCCGGCGGGCGTGGTCTTGTAGGTGAAGCGGTTGCCGACCACGGGCTCGAAGCCCGAAGGCTGCATCAGCCAGCGGCCGATCAGTTCGCCGGTGGTGAGTGCGCGCCAGATCTTTTCCGGCGCATGCGGGAAGACCTCGTCGATCACAATGTCCTGCGTGTCATGCTTCAGGGCTGCCTGGGTCATCGATCGATCTCCTTCAAGAGGCTGCGTAGATTGGCGAAGCGGTCGCGCCAGAAGGCGCCGTAGTGGTTCATCCATTCGACGAGGGGCTCGAGCCCCTGCGGGCGCGCCCGGTAGTAGACGTTGCGTCCTTCGGGGCGCTGGGCGATCAGCCCGGCCTGGCGAAGTGACTTCAGGTGCTGCGACACTGCACCCTGCGTCACGCCGCTGTGGCGGGTGAGCTCGGCAACGGTGATTTCCCTCGACTTGGCGATGCGCTCGAACACGGCGCGGCGCGTCGGATCGGCGAGGGCGCGGAAGATTTCGTTTGCGGTCATGTCGAATACATAAGCATAGACTTATGTGATTGGCAAGGGGTCGGCGTCGACAACGTCATTGCGAGCGGAGCGAAGCAATCCAAAGATCGTGCCCTCTGCTAATTAGCGATTGTCGGACCTCGAGGGCGCTGAGTGATGAAAAACTCCGCGGCGCCGCAAACCAGCAACCCG
>JAFARH010000396.1 GCA_019245555.1 Betaproteobacteria bacterium | reverse complement strand
GGGAATACGGTGCTGGCGGACCTGGGTATCGACGTCGCGGCGCTGCAGACTTCGCGCCGGCCGCTCTTTCGCTGCTGCACCGACTGGACCGAGCGGCGCCCGCACATTGCCGGGGCGCTCGGCGCGGCGCTCCTCGCGCGTTACAAGGACGATCGCTGGCTCGTTCCGGTCAGGGAATCGCGCAAGCTCGTCGTCACATCCGCCGGCCGCGCGGCCTTTTCGCGCTTTTTCGATATCGACACGAACTCGATCTAGGGAATAATCGCGGCTCCGCATGCCGCCGATCATTTCCATCGCGGGCCTCGAGAAGCGTTACGCGTCGGGCCTGCAGGCTCTGAAGCGCGTCGACCTCGAGATCCGTAAGGGCGAGATCTTCGCGCTGCTCGGCCCGAACGGCGCGGGCAAGACCACGCTCATCAACATCGTCTGCGGCATCGTCACGCCATCGGCAGGCAAGGTGACCGTCGGCGGGCACGACATCCAGAGCGACTACCGTGCGGCCCGCAGCCTCGTCGGCCTCGTGCCGCAGGAGCTCCTCATCACGCCGTTCGAGACCGTTTGGCAGACGACGCGGTTCAGCCGTGGCCTCTTTGGCAAGCCAGGGGACGCCGGATACCTGGAGAAGGTGCTGAAAGACGTCGCGCTCTGGGACCGTCGCAAGAGCAAGATCGTCACGCTCTCCGGCGGCATGAAGCGCCGCGTGATGATCGCGAAGGCGCTGGTGCATGAGCCGCAGGTGCTGTTCCTCGACGAGCCGACGGCGGGCGTGGACGTCGAGCTGCGGCAGGAGATGTGGCACGTGGTGCGGAAGCTGCGCGACTCCGGCGTAACCATCATCCTCACCACGCACTACATCGAGGAAGCAGAGCTGATGGCGGACCGGGTGGGCGTCATCAACAGGGGCGAGATCGTGCTCGTCGAAGAGAAGGCAGTCCTGATGCACAAGCTCGGCAAGAAGCAGCTCACGGTGCAGCTCGCCCAGCCGCTCGCCGAAATTCCTGCGCGCCTCGCGAGCTACAAGCTCGGCCTCGGCCATGGCGGTCGTGAGCTCGTCTACACCTACGACACGCAGGCCGAGCACACGGGGATCGCCGGCCTGCTCCACGATCTCGCCGCGGCGGGCGTCGAGTTCAAGGACATTCAGACGACGCAGAGCTCGCTGGAAGAGATCTTCGTCGACATCATCAAGGGAAAGCGATGAACTGGCGGGCGATCTGGTCGATCTACGTCTTCGAGATGACTCGGGCGGGCCGCACGCTCATCCAGAGCATCGTGGCGCCGGTGATCAGCACGGCGCTTTACTTCGTGGTGTTCGGCGCCGCGATGGGTACGCGCATCGCGCAGATCGAGGGCGTGCACTACGGCGCCTTCATCGTGCCGGGGCTCATCATGCTGATGCTCCTCACGCAGAGCGTGACCAACGCCGCCTTCGCGATCTACTTCCAGAAGTTCATCGGCACGATCTACGAGCTCCTCTCGGCGCCGATCTCGCCGTTCGAGATCGTGGTCGGCTACGTGGGGGCGGCGGCGACGAAGTCGATCATCCTCGGCTTCGTCATCCTCATTACCGCTTTCTTCTTCGTGCCGATGCGGATCGACCATCCGGTCTGGATGCTCGGATTCTTGATCCTGACGGCAATTACCTTCAGCCTGCTTGGCTTCATCATCGGCATATGGGCCGGCGGCTTCGAGCAGCTGCAATTCGTGCCGATGCTCGTCATCACGCCGCTCACCTTCCTCGGCGGCACGTTCTACTCGATCTCGGTCCTGCCGCCCGCGTGGCAGACGGTGACGCTCTTCAATCCGCTCGTGTATCTCATCAGCGGCTTTCGCTGGAGCTTCTTCGAGATCGCCGACGTGCATGTCGGCGTGAGCCTCGGCATGACGGCGCTCTTCCTTGTCGCCTGCCTTGCCGGGATCTGGTGGATCTTCAGGACCGGATACCGCCTCAAGACGTAAAGCTGTAGCCTACCTGACGACCTGTGTCGTAGCGCCGCTACGACACCGGCCGGACGCTTGCTTCGAGCTTCCCAGGCAAGATACTCTTGCCTCTGCAATGGTTGCCGCGGCAAGTAAATCCCCAGCCCTCTACGACCTCCGTACCATCCGCAGTCGCGACGCGGTCGGCGCGCGTGTGGCGCTCGCACGCAAGGCGATCCGCGAGGAGTTCGAGCGCGAGATGCAGCCGCTCGGTCTTTCGGCACAGCAGGCCTTCGTCATCATCCTGCTGGGCGAAGATCGCGGCGAGACCGCCGCGGACATGTGTCGGACGCTTGCGCACGACGCCGGCGCCATGACACGGCTCATCGACAAGCTGGAGGCGGCAGGACTCGTGCGGCGCATACGCGGCTCGCGCGATCGGCGCAGCGCTCATCTCGAGCTCACCAAAGCGGGGCGGGCGATGTACGGCCAGGTCATGCGCGTCCAGGTCGACGTGCTGAACCGGATGCTGCGCGGCTTCTCGCAATCCGACGTGCGGACCCTCGAGAAGCTCCTGCAACGGCTTCTGGATAACGCCGCATGAGGATGCTCCTTGCAGTTCTGTTGCTCGCCGGATGCGCCAGCTATCGCGGCGTCGAGCCTCGCAGCTCGCTCGCCGATCCCGCGAAGCTCGAAGCTGGCAAATCGCTGGAAGGGCAGGAGACCGCGGCCTGGCCCGAGCTCGACTGGTGGAAGCGCTTCGGCGACCCGCAGCTCGATGCGCTCGTCAACGAAGGGCTCGCCGCCAGTCCGAACATGCGGATTGCCCGTGCCCGGGTCGACCAGGCTCTCGGCGCGGCACAAGTCGCCCGTGCGCCGCTCGGGCCCCAGGTCAGCGCTGACGGCAGCATCAACCGGCAACGCTTCTCCGAGAATTACATTTTCCCGCCGCCGATCGGCGGATCGACCTATACAACGACGCAGCTCGCGCTCAACGCGAAGTACGACCTCGATTTCTGGGGCAAGAATCGCTCGGCCTATGAGGCAGCGCTCGGCCGCTCGCGTGCCGCGCAAGCGGAGGCCTTTGCCACGCGCCTCACGCTGTCGGCAGCCATCGCCGGCACTTACGTGCAACTCGCGCGCAGCTACGAGCAGCTCGACATCGCGGAGCGCACGCTCAACGACCGGCAGCAGGTGCAGAGCCTGACGAGCGGACGCGTAAAGGCCGGCCTCGATTCCAGGCTCGAGCTCAAACAGGTGGAGACGTCGATCCCCGCCGCTCGCGCGCGCATCGCGCAGACGCAGGAAGAAATCGCGCTTGCCCGCAATCAGCTCGCGGCGCTCCTCGGCAAGGGCCCCGACCGTGGCCTCGAGATCCAGCGCCCCACGCTGCGCGCAGCGACGGTTGCGCTGCCGTCGCGGGTGCCGGCGGAGCTCCTCGGCCGCCGGCCGGATATCGTCGCCAGCCGTATCCGTGCTGAAGCAGCGGCGAGCGACATCAAGTCCGCCAAGGCCGCGTTCTATCCCGACATCAATCTCGCCGCGCTCGTCGGGGTGCAGTCGGTGAACCTCTCCAAGCTCCTCGAGGTCGGAAGCGCCATTCCATCCGCCACCGCAGCGATCAGCCTGCCGATCCTCGACGGCGGCCGGCTGCGCGGGGCGCTTGCCCAGCGCGACGCCGAGTACGACGTGGCGGTGGAGCAGTACAACCAGGCGCTCGCCGATGCGCTGCGCGACGTGGTCGACCAGCTCAGCTCCATGCGATCGGTACAGGCGCAGCGCGTCGAAGCCGACGCCGCGGTCGCTTCGGCTGAAGAGGCCTACCAGCTTGCGCTCGCGCGCTACAAGGCTGGCCTTGGCAGCCTGCTCTCGCTCATCATCGTCGAGCAGCAGGTGCTCGACCAGCTGCAGCTGCGGGCGGACGTGCATTCGCGCGAGCTCGCGCTCTCCATCAACCTCATCCGCGCGCTCGGCGGCGGATTCGACGTCAAGGTGGCGATGCAATGACCGTCCAGGCTGTGAAGGACACGAAGAAGAAGCGGCGCCTCTTGCTGGGCGGCGTCTTCGCCCTATTCCTGCTTGCGGGCGTCGGCTACGCCCTGTACTACTTCCTGCACGCCAGGTTCCACGAGACGACCGACGACGCCTACGTCACCGGCAACCTGATCCAGATCACTCCGCAGATCGCGGGGACTGTGCTCTCGATCCATGCGGACGACACCGAGTATGTGCCAAGCGGCAAGTCGCTCGTCTCGCTCGACAAGGCAGATGCGCAGATCCTCGTATCGCAGGCCGAAGCCCAGCTCGCCAAGACCGTGCGCTCGGTGCGCAACCTTCGTGCGACGAGCACCGAAGGCGAGGCGAACGTGACGATGCGGCAGGCGGAGCTGCGCAAGGCGCAGCAGGACCTCGCGCGCCGCCGTTCCGTTGAGCCGGCCGGCGCCGTCTCGGGCGAGGAGTTGCAGCACGCCGTGGACTCCGTGAACTCTGCGCGTGCCGCGCTCGATGCGGCGCAGAAGCAGCTCGAGGCGCAGCGAGCGATGGTCGACCGCACCGACGTGCACGACCATCCCGATGTGCTCGCTGCTGCGGCGAAGGTGCGGGAGGCCTATCTCGCGCTCGCCCGCACCGAAGTGCCGGCGCCGACCGCCGGCTTCGTCGCGCGTCGCTCGGTGCAAGTCGGGCAGCGCGTCGCGCCGGGCAACGTGCTGATGACAGTCACGCCGCTCGCCGATGTCTGGGTCGACGCAAACTTCAAGGAGAACCAGCTCGCGACACTGCGTCCTGGCCAGCCGGTCACGCTCGAGGCCGATGCCTATGGCGGTTCGGTCGAGTTCCATGGCCGCGTCGCGGGCTTCAGCCCCGGGACCGGCGGCGCGTTCGCGCTCTTGCCGGCGCAGAACGCGAGCGGCAACTGGATCAAGGTCGTGCAGCGCGTGCCGGTGCGCATCGCGCTCGATCCGAAGGAGCTCGATCAGCATCCGCTGCAGATCGGTCTTTCCATGAAGGTCGACGTCGATACGCACGACCGCTCGGCCGGACGCCTGGCGCGCGTCGAGCGCAAGACCCCGGCCTACGAGACCACCGCATTTGCGCCTGCGGATCCGCAGACGGATGCGCGCATCGAGCAGATCATCGTCGCCAATACCAACGGGGCGGCTCTTGGCGCAAGCGCCCGCCACTGACCGGCGGGACATGCAGCCGCTCGAGGGCGGCGCGCGCATCGCCGCCACGCTCGCCGTCGGCCTCGCCACCTTCATGAACGTGCTCGACACGTCGATAGCCAACGTGTCGATACCGGCCATCGCCGGCGACCTCGGCGTATCGCCGAACCAGGGCACCTGGGTGATAACTTCGTTCGCGGTCGCGAACGCGATCTCGGTGCCCCTTACTGGCTGGCTCACGCAGCGCATCGGCCAGGTTCGGCTCTTCCTCGCGACGACCGCACTCTTCATCATCGCTTCGTTCCTCTGCGGCCTCGCGATCTCTATGCCCATGCTCATCTTCTTCCGGGTGGTGCAGGGTGCGGTGGCCGGGCCGATGATCCCGCTCTCGCAGACGTTGCTCCTCTCCACCTATCCGCGCGAAAAGGCGGGCGTCGCGCTCGCCGCCTTCTCGCTCACGATCCTGGTCGCGCCGGTCGTCGGACCCGTGCTCGGCGGCTGGATCACCGACAACTTCGCCTGGCCCTGGATCTTCTACATCAACGTGCGGGTGGGCCTCGTCGCGCTCGCCATGACCTGGATCATCTACCGCGACCGTGAGACGCCGACGGTGAAGACACCGATCGACGGCGTCGGGCTCGCGCTGCTCATCGTCTGGGTCGGCTCGCTGCAATTGATGCTCGACCAGGGCAAGGACC
>JAFARH010000249.1 GCA_019245555.1 Betaproteobacteria bacterium | reverse complement strand
GGCAGGTCACGAGGGCGCTCGACGATCGCGCCGTGATCCTCGGCGCGGCCGCGAACGCGCTCGATTTCGACGATACGCATCTTCCGACGGTGATCCATCCTGGCCCGCCGGTCGCCGCGGCGCTCTTTGCACTCGCCGACGAGCGCGTGTTCTCCGGACGGGAAATGCTTCTTGCGTATGTGCTCGGTGTCGAAGCGGCTTGCCGCATCGGCAACGCCGTTTCGCCCGGTCACTACCTGCACGGCTGGCACATCACGAGTAGCTGCGGTGTTTTTGGGGCCGCCACCGCAGCAGCGAAGGTTATGCGTTTGGACGAGGGCAAGGTCCACTGCGCGCTCGCGCTCGCGGCGACGCAGGCGAGCGGCCTTGTGGAAATGCTCGGCAGCGCCGCGCGGGCGTTGAACCCAGGCTTCGCCGCGCGCAATGGCATTGCGGCCGCATTACTGGCAGGCGAGGGCGTGCAGGCACCGGCCGAGCCGCTCGAAGGACTCCGTGGATTCGTCAACGTCTTCGGCGGCGGCAACAACTGGAGCGCCATCACCAACTCCGGCTGGGAGATGGAGCGAGTCGCCTACAAGCCCTATCCGTCGGGCGTGGTGCTGCACTCGCTGATCGATGCCTGCCTCGAGCTGCGCACGACCAAGGCGCCGGCGCGCGTCACCATCACGCTGCATCCGCTCGCCATCGAGCGCGGCGATCGGCCGAATCCCCGCGATGGGACGGAAGCGCGGCTAAGCGCACAGCATTGCGCCGCGGTTGCTCTCATCTACGGCAAGGCGGGCGTCGAGCAATTCACCGACGCGGCGGTGGTGGACCCGGAGGTGCGTCAGCTACGCGAGCGAGTAACGATCAAATCGGACGCGAGCCTCGACAAGGCAGCGTGCGAGCTCGACGTCGACGGACGTGTCAAGCACGCGGAGCTGAGGCCAACGATGAGCGATGTGGAGCTCGAAGCTAAATTCCGCGGCCTCGCAGGCGCGGATGCCGAGCCGTGGCTTGACTGGCTCGACGGTCTCGAAGCCGAGCCGAGGGTCAAACTACCGTTGGATTTGCAGCGGCGTCGGCGCTGAGGATCGCCCCGGTCAGGACTCGGGCGCGCTCCGAGGCGGCGAAGACGACGACGTCGGCAATTTCCTCGGGTTCGGGCATGCGGCCGGTCGGGAATTTTTGCACCGTCCGCTTGAGCGCCTCGGCCTCGCTAATCCCCTCGCGCTTCGCGTCCGCGACAAGTCCCTGCGCCACGCGATCGGTTTTCGTCGGCCCCGGGTTCACGCCGATGACACGCACGCCCTTCGAGGCATAGGCGTTCGCGAGGCCGGCGGTCGCGAGCTGTAGCGCGGCGTTGGCAGCACCGCCCCCAATGTGCGTCGGCGTGGCGACTTTGCCACCGCTGCCGATGATGTTGACGATCGTGCCGCGTCCGCGCGCCGCCATGCGCTTGATGAGCGGGTCGATCACGTTGATGTAGCTGAAGTACTTCGCGTCCATCGCGGCGCGCCAAGTCTCGGGCGACAGATCCTCCGCGCCCACACGCCTTGCGGCGCCTGCTGAATTCACGAGCACGTCGATCGGGCCGACGCGTTTCTCGACCGCATCGACCATCTCCGCCGCCACGCGCGGCACGCAGAGGTCGGCAGCGAAAGTCTCTACCCGGCCGAGCTGCGAGCGAGCTTTCTCCAGGTTCTCCTGCGAGCGCGAGACGATCGCGACCCGCGCGCCCTCGGCGACGAAGGCGTGGGCGCAGGCGAGGCCGAGGCCTTTGCTGCCGCCGGTAATGAGGACAATCGATCCCTTGAGCTTTAGATCCATAAAGGAAGGATAACGGTGGCTAGGGTTCGGCCTTGATGCCAGCCTTGGCGATGAGGTCGCGCCATTTCACGACCTCCAGGGAAATGAACCGCGCGAATTCCTCGGGCGAGTTGCTCATCGGCTCGGCGCCGAACTCGACGAAGCGACTCCTTACCGCTGGATCGGCCATGGCGGCGACCATATCGCCATGCACTTTGTCGATGACCGCGCGGGGCGTGCCGCGCGGGCCGACGAGGCCGAACCAGGCGGATGATTCGTAGTCCTTGACGCCCAGCTCGGCGGCGGTCGGGACGTCGGGCAGGGCGGCGAGGCGTGTGTCGTTCGCGACGGCGAGCGCGCGCACCTGTCCGGCCTTGAGCGCGCCGACCACGTTCGGCAGGAGCTGGAAGCTCGCCGGCACTTCGCCGCCCACGAGATCTGCCTGCAGCTGCGAGGTCACGCGGTAGGGCACGTGCGTCATCTTGAGGCCCGCGAGCTGCTCGAAGAGCGCGCCGGCCAGATGCTGCGAGCTGCCTACCCCTACGGACCCGTAAGCGAGCCCCGGATGGCCCCTGGCGTATTCGACGAAGTCGGTCAGTGATTTCACCGGCAGCTTGGTGTTTACCACCACGATATTCGGCAGCCGTCCATACATCGAGATGGGCGCAAAGTCGCGCTCCGCGTCGTACGCGATCTGCGGCGAGAGGTTCTTCGCCACGACAAACGGCCCGGATCCCGCCATGAGGATCGTGTAGCCGTCGGGCGCGGCCTTTGCGCCGGCCGCGGTGCCGACCGCGCCTCCGGCCGCCGGGCGGTTGTCGACGATGTAACGCTGGGCTGCGGAGGCGTTCATGCGCTCGAGCAAGATGCGCACGATCACGTCGCTCGCGCTGCCGGTGGAGAAGGGCACGATGACCGTGACAGGCCGCGAGGGATATTCCTGCGCCCATGCGCTGTTGAAAAGCACAAGCAGGAAAAGCAAAAGCTTCATATCGTGGTGGAGCCGAATCGTTGCTGCATGACTTCTTCGAATGAAAGGCGTGCCGGCGCGACCGCGCCGCCCCCGCGCAGGCGGTAGGTCCTTGCGTGCTGTGGGGCGCTCGGCTCGCGGCCGGCGGCGAGCGCCGTCGCTTCGCTCAACATCAGGCGGCGAAAGCGCACGATCGCAATGTCGGTGGCGGTGAGGTGCTCGCGCGTCCGGTCGGCGATCAAGCCTTGGCTGTCCTGCGCCAGCGCGTCCTGCTCGGCTATGCCCTTCACGCCGGTGAACGATCGATGCTTCTGGTCTTCGCGGTCGATCAGGTAGTCGTTCGTCCGGTTGCGTAGCGGCACGTAGCCCGGTCCGAGCTCCGCGAACTGGCCAAAGCCGCCTTTCTCGAATCGCGCGCGCTCCTCCGCAGTGAGCGGCCGGTCCGGATGCCAGGCATAGGTGTAGATCCAGCACGACTCGTCGTCGATCGGCACCCAGCTGTAGCCCTGGAAGAATTCGCCAGGCATCGCGGAGGGCGCGACCGAGTGCGACGGCAGCATGAACTGCGTGAGCCGCCAGTAGAGCTCGCCTTCGTCTGCCCTGCGCGCTCCGCCGATCGCAAAGCCGATTGGGTGATCGACGATCGTGAACTGTGGCAAGGGGTCTTTGCGCAGCCAGCGCAGCCGGTTCTCGTCCGCCGCCGTGGCCGCATTCGCATATTTGCCCACCGAAGGGGCGGGCATGTGGAGGAAGGAGAAGTGCGCCGTATCGAGCGCACCCTCCATCGAATGCGCCCAGTTGCACATCTGCAGTCGTTTCGACACATAGCGATGAGAGGCGGGTAGCGCGCCGGCTTCGATCTGCGGCAGCTCTGCGGGCATGTGCTCGCGCGGTCCGAGATAGGCCCAGACCATTTCGCCGAACTCGCGCGTCGGGTATGCCTTGATCGAGATCTTGCCGTGGTAGGCCGCGTCCGCCGGCACGTTCGGCATTTCGATACAGCGGCCCTCCACGTCGTATTTCCAGCCGTGGTAGATGCAGCGCAGGCCGCCTTCCTCGTTACGGCCGAAGAAGAGATTGGCGCCGCGGTGCGCGCAACCGGGCTCGACCAAACCGACGCGGCCATCGCTCGCGCGGAAGGCGATGAGGTCTTCGTCCATCACGCGCAAGCGGATCGGTGCGCCGTCGGGCTCGGGCAGCTCGCGCGAGAGGGCTACCGGCAGCCAGTGACGGCGGAAATACCGGCCCATCGCCGTTGCGGGTCCGGTGCGGGTGAGAAGCTCGTTGTCCGCCGCGGAAAGCATGCGCGAATCTTACTTCCGACCGGCGCGCGCCTCTTCGATGATGCGCTGGTTCTCGGCACGCAGAGTGGTATCGCTGCCGGCAAAGCTGTTGGAGCGCGCGGCGAGGTTCTCCGCTTGCGCGAAGTCGCCTTGTTGGAGCCGAACGCGTGCAAGTTGCTGCCAAAGCCGAGGATTTCGCGGCTCGATGCGTAGCGCCCGCTCGAGCGAGGCCGCGGCGCTCGGCAACTTGCCCGCCGCTACATCAGTGCGTGCGCTTTCCATGAGGCCGGCGACGGCGGTGTTCTCGCGGGGAGCGGTGGAGGCGGGGGGCGGCGCCTGCTCGACCGGAGCGGGCGCTGGTCCCGGTTCCGGGGCTGTCGCGCAGCCGGCGAGCGACAGGATTACTAGCGTCCGAACAAGCGTTCCCACCAGCTCTTCGCTTTCTGCACGGTCGTATCGACGGTATCGGCCACGGCGCCCGCAACACTAACGCATGGCGAGCGTTCCTGCGGCGCAGAGCCCTGCATGAATGGGAGTTGCACGGCGCCGGCGCACTGGCTGTCGCCGCGCAGGTTGTTCTGCGGATCGATCCAGACCTGCTCGATGCCCTCGCTCGACGGGAGCTCGAGCGGTTGGGGAAGAAGCGCCGCCATGATGTCGCCCCAAACCGGCAGCGCAGCCGCCGAGCCCGAGAGGTGCGCGGCGCGGTTGTCGTCGTAGCCGAGCCACACCACAGCGAGCCGATCGCCGGTAAAGCCGGCGAACCAGGCGTCGCGCTGGTCGTCCGTGGTGCCGGTCTTGCCGGCGGCACCGATCTCGGGGGCGAGGAAGCTCTTCATTGCCTGCCCGGTGCCATCGCGCACCACGCCCTGCATTGCCGCGGTGATCAGCACCATCGGCTCGGGCGGAAACGCTTGTTCCACCTTGAGCGCGTAGCGCTGCAGGGGTTTGCCTTCCTGCGTCGTGACCTCGCGGATGGAGCGCAGCGGCGAGCGGAAGCCGCCGGCGGCGATCGTCTGGTACATCTGCGCGACCTCGAGCGGGCTCATCTCGGTCGCGCCGAGCAGGGTGGAAGCGAACGGCTTCATCGTTCGGTCGACACCGAGTCGCCTCACGGTGTCGAACACCTTCTCGAGGCCGATGTCGGTGCCAAGGCGCGCGGTCGCCGCGTTGTAGGACTGCGCGAGCGCGACGCGGAGCGGCACCATGCCGTGGAATTTCTTGTCGTAGTTTTGCGGCGCCCAGTCGGGCGCGCCACGGCTCTTCCAGACGAACGGTCCATCGTCGATCGGCGTGACGAGCGTGTAGCGCGAAGGCTCCGAGAGCGCGGTGAGATATACCGCGGGCTTGAGCAGCGAGCCGACCGGGCGCGCGGCATCGATCGCGCGGTTGTACCCGCGATAGCGCGCATCGCGCCCGCCGACGATCGCCTGCACTTCGCCGCTCGATGGATCGGTGATCACCACGGCGCCTTCCAGCCCCGGCTGGCCGAAGCGGCGTTCCTTGTCGTATTGCGTGATGCGTTTCGTGAGCGCGCGCTCGGCCGCCTGCTGCGCACGCGGATCGAGCGTCGTGAAGATGCGCAGGCCCTCGGAGCGGAGGTCCTTGTCGTCGTAATCGCGCTGCAACTGGCGATGCACGAGCTGCACGAAGGCCGGGTAGGGCGATGTGCCGGTGGTTGGGCGCGGCGCGATGCCGAGTTCCGCCGAGCGCGCCATCATGTATTGCTCGGCCGTGATCGATCCCTGGTCCCGGGTTTCGCGCAGCACGAGGTTGCGCCGCTCGAGCGCTCGGTCTGCATGGCGGCGCGGGTCGTACACCGCCGGGCCCTTCACCATGCCGACGAGGACCGCCGACTCGGCGACGGTCAGGTCCTTCACTTCCTTGCCGAAGTAGAACTGCGACGCGAGGCCGATGCCGTGGATCGCGCGGTCGCGGTCCTGCCCCAGGTAGATTTCGTTGAGGTAAGTCTCGAGGATCTCGGCCTTGCCGTAGTGCGCCTCGAGCAGAATTGCCATCACCAGCTCGGTGAATTTGCGGCTGAGCGTCCGTTCAGGCGTGAGGAAAAAGTTCTTCACCAGCTGCTGCGTGATCGTGCTGCCGCCCTGCATGCGCCCAGTGGCGATGCTTGCCGCCGCTCGGACGAGCGCCTTGGGATCGAAGCCCATGTGCGTGTAGAACTTGCGGTCCTCGGTGGCGATCAGCTCGGCGACGAGGTGCTTCGGTACGTCCGACAAACGCACGAGGATGCGGTCCTCATTGCCGGCGGGGTAGATGCCGCCGATCGGCACGGGCTCGAGGCGCGCGAGCGACAACTCTTTGCCGTTTGCATCTTGTACGGCGGCGACCTTGGCGCCATCGAAGACCGCTCGCACGCGCCGCGCCGGCTCCGCCGCATCCCAGAAGACGAAGGGACGCAGCGCGATCTCCACTTCGTTGCCGCTCCGCTTGAACCAGCCGGTGTCGCCGACCGGAACGTCGCGGTAGCCCAGCTCACGTAGCTCATCCTCTACATCGGCCTGCGCGATACGCAGCCCCGCGTGCAGCTCGAGCGGGCGCGCAAAGATGCGCGCGGGC
Source organism: Betaproteobacteria bacterium (assembly GCA_019245555.1). GTDB lineage: Bacteria > Pseudomonadota > Gammaproteobacteria > Burkholderiales > SG8-39 > SCGC-AG-212-J23. The sequence goes on along the minus strand of JAFARH010000249.1, from coordinate 5,483 downwards.
AGCGCGAAACGCCGGCCTTCGAACTCGTTTCGCACCCGCACGTCGAGCTGCAGCGTGAAAACGGCGAACGCGCCCACCGCGAGGAGTAGCGCGTACATGAAATACCTTAGGATGCGACGCCGTCGTGCCATCGGCGGATTTTAGACACCGAAAACTTCAAGAAATGCCGCTCGAACGTCCATTACTTCCTTTGCCCGGATTCGCCCGCGTCTCGGCCGATTTCGGCGGCACCTATGCGGGCGCGGCGGTCGTTGCGTTTCTCTTCTCGGCGACCGGCCCGGTCGCGATCATCCTTTCGATCGGCGCAGCCGGGGGCTTGAGCGAAAGCGACATCGCGTCGTGGATCTTCGGCGGCTTCTTCCTCAATAGCCTCATCAGCATCGCCTTCTCGCTCGCCTATCGGCAGCCGCTCGTTTTCCTCTGGAGCATCCCCGGCTCGGTGATCGTGGGCCCGGCGCTCGCGCATCTCTCATTTGCCGAGGTAATCGGCGCTTACCTCGCGACCGGCATCGTCATGCTGCTGCTCGGCCTTTCGGGCTGGGTGCGCCGCGCGATGGACGCGGTGCCGATGCCGATCGTGATGGCGATGGTGGCCGGCGTTTTCCTGCGCTTCGGCGTGGGATTGGTGCAGGCATTTGCCCAAGACCTCGCGATCGCGCTAGCCATGACCGTGACGTGGCTTGCGCTGAGCTTGTCGCCGCGCCTGAAGATTCCGCCCCTCATCGGCGCGCTGGTCGTCGGCGCCGTAGTCATTGCGCTCGCGGGTTCGTTCAAGCCGGCGAGCGGGGCGCTGTTCGCTTTGGCCGCGCCGCATCTCCACCTGCCGCAATTCTCCGGCACGGCGCTCGTCGAGCTCGTCGCCCCGCTCGCCATTACGGTCCTCACCGTGCAGAACGCGCAGGGCATCGCCATCCTCACGAGCAATGGCCATCGGCCGCCGACGAACGCGATCACTGCGGCATGCGGGGTGGGGGCGATCGTCACGGGCCTTGTTGGAACGGTGTCGACTTGCCTTACAGGGCCGGTCAACGCCGTGATCTCGACCGCCGGCGAGAAGGGGCGCCAGTACACCGCGGCGCTCTTAGTCGCCGTGCTCGCGATGGCTTTCGGAATGCTCGCGCCGTTCTTCACGCGCCTGTTGCTAGCGACGCCGCCGGCGTACATCGCGACGCTCGCCGGCCTCGCGATGCTGCGCGTCCTGCAGAACGCCTTCGTTGCCTCGTTCGCCGGCCGATCGACGCTTGGCGCTCTGATCTGCTTCCTGGTCACGGTGGCGGATGTCTCCGTTTTCCGTATCGGCGCGCCGTTCTGGGGCCTTGTCTTCGGCGTCGCTGCGTCGCGGCTCCTGGAGAAAGAACAACGATGAACTTCCACTACTACTGGGAGGATTTCCCCGTCGGCCGAGTGTTCGAGTACGGCTCCCGGCAGTTGAGCGAGCAGGAGATCATCGACTTCGCGCGCGACTGGGATCCGCAGCGCTTCCACACCGATCCGGTCGCGGCCAAAGAGACGCCGTTTGGCGGGCTCGTGGCGTCGGGTTGGCACACGGGCAGCGTCCTGATGCGATTCATGTGCGATGCCTATCTGAACGAGAGCTCCTGCATCGGCTCGCCCGGCATCGAGGAGTGGCGCTTCGCCCTGCCGGTGCGTCCCGGCGACACGCTGCACTATCGCGGCACCGTAATCGAGTCGCGACCGTCGGCGAGCAAGCCCGATCGCGGCATCGTGAAGTGGCGCTGGGAGCTCCTGAACCAGCGCGGCGAGGTGGCGGTGCTGCTGATCGGTACGCAGTTCTTCCTCCGGCGCCCGTGAGCCGTCACATCCTCCTGCAGCGGGACTTCGGTCTTTTCATCGGCGGGCGCTTCGCAAGCGTCCTCGCCGCGCAGATGCAGTGGGTAGCGAACGGCTGGTACCTGTACGACCTGACCGGAGATCCGATGACGCTCGGCTGGGCGGGCCTCGCGTCGTTCATACCGATCGCGATCCTCACGCTGCCGGCGGGCGATCTGTCCGATCGCATGGACCGGCGCTGGATTCTCGGTGCTGCGCATCTTTTCCAGGCCGCGGCGGCTGCGGTGCTCTTGGCGCTGGTGGCGATGAAAGTGACGGTCACATGGCCGTTCTACGGTGCGCTTCTTCTCTCCGGCTCGACTCGCGCGCTCGCCGGTCCCGCCTCGAAGTCGCTCGCGCCGCTGCTCGTGCCACGGGACCAGTTCGCGCAATCCGTCGCTTGGGCTACATCCGCGCAGCAGACGGCGATCATCGCCGGCCCCGCGCTCGGCGGGCTCATTTACCTCCTCGGTGCGCCGATCACCTTCGCCGCGTGCTTCGTGATGGCGCTCATTGCGACCGCGGCGATGCTCGCGATCGGCACCCGGGTCGTCGCCTCCAAAGAGGGCGGCACCACGGCGCTCGAGCGCGCGCTCGCCGGCCTGCGATACCTGCGCACGCAGCCGATCGTGCTCGGCGCGATTTCGCTCGATCTCTTTGCGGTGCTGCTCGGCGGCGTAAATGCGTTGCTGCCGGTTTTCTCGCGCGACATCCTGCACGTGGGCCCCGCCGGGCTCGGCGTGCTCCGCAGCATGTTCGCCGTCGGCGCGATCACCACCAGCCTGGTACTCGCGCAATTGCCGGAAGAGCGCCAGCCGCATGCCGGCCGCGCGCTTTTCGGCGGCGTTGCCATTTTCGGCATCGGTGCGATCGTCTTCGCGCTCGGCGGCAATTTCTGGATTGCGCTCATCGCGCTGGCAACCATGGGCGCGGCCGATGCGATGAGCGTCTTCGTGCGCGCGACCGTCGTGCAGCTCGCCACGCCCGAGGACATGCGCGGGCGCGTGAGCGCGATTCACGTTCTCTTCGTAGGCTGCACCAACGAGCTTGGCGAGTTCCGCGCCGGGCTCTTCGCCTCGCTCTTCGGCCCGGTGAGCGCGGCACTGGCCGGCGGCATCGGCACCTTGATCGTCGTCGGCCTGTGGACCCGCCTCTTCCCGAGCCTACGGCGAGTCGATCGGCTGAGCGAGATTACGCCGCGGCGTCAGAGCGAGCGGCAGAGCGCGTAAGTGTTGGTGCCCGTTTCCGCGTAGGGCGTCGCGGCCGCTGCGGCCTGGATGTTCGGGTTCGGCGCCGACTGCAATTGAGCGCGCACCGTGCCGGTGTCGATCAGGCCGTCGTCCATCTGCGTGTCCATGGCGATCGCCACCTTGTCCGGGATGTTCGCCGAGCAGACGATCAGTCCCGAGAAGCCGCCGAGAACCGTGGCGCCCGCGCCGTCGCCGGTCTGCACGCCGATCGCGCCGGCGAAGGCGTTGCTCGGCTGGAGTACGCCGTTGCCGGCGACGAAACCTGCGCGCCGCAGGTGATCCCACCAACTGCACGCCTCGACCGCCGCCGTGCACACAGCGCCGCCGTTGTTGTAGGTACCGGCCACCACGCCGTTGCCGTTGCCCGCGGTCGCGGCCGTCGGCGTAGTCCAGCGCGTCGCCGCGTTCGCGTCGTCGCCCGGGATCGCGCGATATCGATCCTGATAACCGTAGTACGCGGCCGAGATGCCGGAGAAGTCCGCGATGGCGTTCTTGATCTTTGCCTGGGTGATCATCTCCTGGCCCTTGAGGATCCCGCCGAGCAAGAGCCCGATGATGACGAGGACAATGGCGATCTCCACCAGGGTGAACCCCCGATGTTTCCGAAGCATGCTGAAGCTCCCTTCCTTTTTAGGTTCTTAGCTTATGACCAGATGGCCATAAGGCGGAGCTTAACGGGTCGGTGGACAAAAAGCTAAAGTTACGCAGGGCTTGCAGAGCCCTGACTCGGCCGTCGGCGAGGTTGTGTCGATCTGGTCGATCGCCGTTCGACTATTGGATAGTCAAGGGTTAGGAGGCGGGAATGAAAATCCGATACGGCTGGGTGATGGTGGCGATCGGGGCGCTGATGGGCTGCGTGGCCGTCGGCGCCATGATGTCGCTCGCGGTATTCCTGCAGCCGATCACGCAGGCGACGGGCTGGTCGCGCGCCGGCGTCTCGAGTGCGGCGACGCTCAGCTTCCTCTTCATGGGCGCAGGAGGTTTCGGCTGGGGAGCGCTGAACGATCGTTACGGCACGCGGCCGGTTGTGCTGGCAGGCGCGGTTTTGCTTGGCCTCGGCCTTGTGCTTGCGAGCCGCGCTGCTACTCCGCTTCAATTCATATTGGCCTACGGCGTCCTGGTCGGGCTTTCCGGCGGCAGCTTCTTCGTGCCGATGATGACCGCCGTCAGCGCCTGGTTGCCGAACAATCGCAGCATCGCGGTATCGCTCGTGTCGGCGGGCGTGGGGGTGGCGCCGATGACCGTGTCGCCGCTCGTCGCGCTGCTGCTCCAGAACAATGATTGGCGCACCGCGCAGCTCACCATCGGCATCGCAGCGTGGGCGCTGCTCGTGCCACTCGCTCTTCTCGTGCGGCCGGCGCCGGCCGCGGCCCAGCGCTCGGGCGGCGTCGACGTGGCCGCGGGAGCGCGCATGAGCGTAAAACAGGCGCTGACCTCGATGCCTTTCATCGTGCTGGCGGCGACATTCTTCGCGTGCTGCGCGACGCACGCCGGTCCGATCTTCCACACCATCAGCTATGCGCTGGTATGCGGCATCCCGACGGTGGCGGCAGTCACGATCTATAGCCTTGAAGGCCTCTCCGGCCTCGGCGGGCGCATCGTCTTTGGCCTCGCGGGCGACAAGTACGGCGCCAAGCGCGTGCTGATCACGGGACTCTTCATCCAGGCGCTCGCCGCGGGGAGCTTCATCTTCGCGCATCGACTCGGCGAGTTCTACGCGGTGGCATCGGTCTTCGGTTTTGCCTACGGTGGCGTCATGCCGCTCTACGCAGTGCTCGCGCGCGATTATTTCGGCCAGCAGATCATGGGGACGGTGCTCGGCGCCGCGGCCATGGTGTCGAGCCTCGGCATGGCGATCGGCCCGTGGATCGGCGGCTGGCTCTTCGACACATTCGGCACGTATGCGCCGATGTATATCTACTCGTTTGCGATCGGCATCGCAGCAGCAGCGATCGCCTTTGCGTTCCCGCCGCCGGCCGTGGAGCAAAGCGCGCTGCAGCCCGCATAAAATCGAGCGATGAATCCCGCCCCAGGCTTCAAGAAGCGTCCCGACTGGCGCATCGTGACCAAGCCCGCGGCACGGCGCGTACAAGTCACGCTGAACGGCGCCGTCGTCGCCGATTCGAAGAACGCCATCCGCCTGGAGGAGGGGCCATATCCGGCGGTCTATTACTTCCCGCGCAGCGACGTGAAGATGGATCTGCTCGAGCGCTCGCAGCACAAGACGCATTGCCCGTTCAAGGGCGACGCTTCGTATTTCTCCTTCCGCAACGGCGCGCGCGACGCGATCTGGAGCTACGAGACGCCGTACGACGAGATGCAGTCGATCGCCGGGCTCGTCGCGTTCTATCCCGACAAGGTCGAGATCAAGGAGCTCTAGGCGCCCACGCCCAGGTAAGTGCC
>JAFARH010000191.1 GCA_019245555.1 Betaproteobacteria bacterium | reverse complement strand
GCACCCTCCGGTACGCGATTGAGCTTCGCCGACTTGAGCGCGTCGGCGTAATCCATGATGCGGAATACGAGCCGTGCATCGGAGGCGAGCGCCTGCTCGAAGGCCTCCTTCTGGCCAGCCGGCGCGACGACCACCACCTGCACGGGGCTTCCCTCGCGCGGAAGTGCGCGCAAGGTGACGAGGTATTGCACGAGGCGCTGCGTTTCCGAGCGCACGAACATGGCGAGCGCCTGCGGCACCATGTCGCCGGTGCGCTCGAGCCGCGCGAAACGAAGCTTGCCGTTTTCCACGTAGCACTGCCGCAGGCCGGCGCGGTTTGCCGTGACGAGGAGCAGCCGCGCGTCGCGTGCGGCGAGCTTCTTGGCGAGCGCCGGTGCGAGCAGCGGAATCGAGTAGACGCCAGCCAGCTTCGCGCCGGCTTCCTCCAGGGCGTCGAGCCACGGGGTGAGCTGCTGCGTATTCGTGAACGAGGTGAGCAGCACGCGCTCGTTCTTGCGCTCGGCGGTGTCGACGGTACCGAGCGAGAGCGCGGCCGCGAGCCGCGTGTCGCGATAGCGCTGCGCGAGGCGCCGTGACAGTACTGCCTCTCGGTCGGCGCCGCGGAGGGCTGGCACTTGCTCCTCGTGGAAGTCTTCGCCGGCGAGATCGGCCACTACCGCGAAGAGCGCGCCGCGCTGGCCGCGCAGGTAGTCGCGGAAGGCGGTAATGCCGGCCTCATCGCCGGTGAACTTTGCCTCGAGCTCGAGCGCGCGGCCTGCCGAGCGGTAGAGGTAGTGGTCCTCGGCGGTGAAGTAGAGGATGCGGGGCGTGGCGAACATCTCAGAATTTCATCTTCGAGATCGAGTCGTAGATCGGGCCGAGCACCGAGAGCATGACCCAGCCGAGGATGGCGCCGAGGACCAGCGTCAGCGCGGGCTCGATCATGGCCTGCACCTTGCCGATCGCCTCCTTCACCTCGCGGTTGTAGAAGTAGCTCACGTTGAGGAGTGCGGTGTCGAGTGCGCCGGTGTTCTCGCCGATGCGCATCATGCGGATGACGAGCGGCGGGAAGAGATCGAGGTCCTCGAAGGCTGCGGTGAGGTGCTTGCCCTCGGCGATCTGCTGCCCGGCAGTCCGAAGCGCCTGCTCGAGCGGCTTGTTGCCGACGATCTCTTCGCAGCTCCGGATCGCGTCGAGCACCGTGATGCCCGAGGAATACATCATGGCGAAGCTCGCTGCGAAGCGCGACAGGATGATCTTCTTCAGGATCGGGCCTAGGAGCGGCATCGAGATCTTGTATTTGTCGAAGGCGTACTCGACCGCCGGGTTGGTCTTGATCAGGAACCTGAGGCCGAAGAAGAGCGCGGGCGGTGCTGCGAACACCACGTACCAGTAATTGACGAAGAAATTCGACACCATCATCAGGATTCGCGTCTGGAGCGGGATCGCCTCGCCCATGTTGCGAATGAAGCCGGTCATCTGCGGCACGAGGTACACCATCAGGAAGAAGGTGACGAGGAGCACGATGCCGCCGACGAAGGCGGGATACATCATGAGCTTCTTCGTCTGCGCGGCGAGCTCGTCCTCCCACTTGAGCGTCTCGGTCAGGCTTTTCAGCACCTCGGAGAGCTTTCCGGTCTGCTCGCCCGAGCGCACGAGGCTCACGAACACCTTGCCGAACACCTCGGGAAACTCACCAAGCGCCTGCGAGAGGCTGCGGCCGCCCTCGATCGATTCGACGAGACCGGCCACCACCTCGCGGAAGCGGGGGTTCTCGACGCTCTCGCGCAGGTCGGTGAGGCCTTCGGTGACCGGCACGCCCGCGCTCGCCAGCTGCTCGAGGTGGAAGCAGAAGTTGATGAGGTCGGCGCGCTTGATGCCGCCGCCGAGGAAGCGGCTCTTGCTGCTGGAGGGCGCGCCCGACACGAGGTCGAGGTCCATGCGCGCCAGGCGTTGCTCGAGGTCGAACAGGTTCACCGCTTCGACCCGCCCGACTATGCTCTTGCCGCGGGGATCGATCGCCTTGTAGGTGAAGAGAGGCACAAGCCGGCTTTCAACCTATGGCTTCATGCCATGCGGTCGGTCAGGTCGACCACACGCATGACTTCGTCCAGGCTTGTCGCGCCGGCGCGCACCTGGCGCACGCCGTCATCGGCAAGGGTGCGGAAGCCGCCGGCACGAGCCGCGGTAAGGATCTCCCGGGCAGTTGCGCGGCGCGCGACGAGCTCGTCGATCGAAGAGTCGATCTTCAGCATCTCGAGGATCTGCGAGCGGCCGCGGTAGCCCTGGTAATCGCATTGCTCGCAGCCCACGGCGCGGTAGATCGTCGCCGCATCGGTCGGCGCAATGCCAAGCAGCTTGCGCTCGCGCGCGTCGGGATCGTAAGACTGACGGCATGTGCGGCACAGCTTGCGCACCAGGCGCTGGCCAATGATGCCGATGATGTTGCCGGCAAGGATGTCGGGCACGACGCCGATGTCCGTCAGACGCGGAAAGGCGCCGACCGCGGAGTTCGTATGGAGCGTCGAGTACACCTGGTGGCCGGTCATCGCGGCGCGGAACGCCATCTCGGCGGTCTCGTGGTCGCGGATCTCGCCGACGAGGATCGCGTCCGGGTCCTGGCGCATCAGTGCGCGAATACCGTTGGCGAAGTCGAGCTTCGCCGCCTCCGACACCGAGGTCTGCCGGATAAGGGTCATCGGATACTCGACCGGGTCTTCCAACGTCATGATGTTCACGCCATCCGAGTTGATGTGGTTCAGGATGGAGTAGAGGGTGGTCGTCTTGCCACTGCCCGTCGGACCGGTAACGAGGATGATGCCCTCGGGCCGCGCGATCATGCGCTTCAAGAGCTCGAGCTGCGATTCCTCAAGGCCGAGCTTGTCGAGCGGCACGATGCCCTTCTGCCGGTCGAGAATGCGCAGCACCAGGTTCTCGCCGTGTGTCGTCGGCAGGCTGGCGCAGCGGAAATCCACCACGCGGCCTGACATCGTCGCCGAGATGCGTCCGTCCTGCGGCGCGCGAGTTTCGGCGATGTTCATCTTGGCCATCACCTTCAGGCGCACTGCCATCGCCGGCCAGTAGGTCTTGTGCAAGCTCCGGATCTGGCGCAGCACGCCGTCGATGCGGTAGCGGATGCGGAGGAAGTTCTGCTCCGGCTCGAAGTGGATATCGGAGGCGCCGCGCTCGACCGCATCGGCGAGGAGCGCCGAAATCAGCCGCACGACCGGCTGCGAATATTCATCGCCTTCGGCGACCGTCGTGTAGTCGATCTCGCCGGTCTCGATCTCCTTGAGGATGCCGTCGATCGAGAATTCATGGCCGTAGTAGTGCTCGATCGCGCGCTCGATCTCCGAATCGCCGGCGATGCGCAGCTCGATCTCGTAGTCGCCCTTGAGGTGCGCGCGCAGCTGGTCGAGCGCAACGATGTTGTTCGTGTCGGCGAGCGCGACGATGAATTTGCGCTGCTGGCGATCGAGCGCAACGGGGAATACGTGGTATCGGCGCGCCATGTCGCGCGGCACGAGCTTCAGGGCCGAGGGATCAACGATGATGTGGCTGAGATCGACCGCCTGCAAGCCGAGCTTTTCCGAGAGCGCATCACGCAGCGTCGCTTCGGAGACGAAGCCGAGCTGGACCAAGAGCCGCCCGACCGGCACGTGGCTCTTCGTCTGCTCGAGGAGCGCGATGCGCAGCTGGTCCTCGGTCAGGATGCCCTGGTCGATCAGGATCTGACCGAGGTGGCGCTTGGCCTGGGGGTTGGTGGGCGCGTTCATTCGGACACTATGATAAAGGCTGCTCTAGCCGGTCCCGGTGTGTGGTTTTCCGCAGTAAACAGTTTCTGTCAGCGGGAAAGTTCACTGGCGCGCGTCTTGGCCGCACCCAGATCGAAGCTCGCGCCGCGCTTTTGCGAGAGCGAGATCGCACGTTGGTAGTAGTCGAGTGCCTGCTGAGGCTTGCGCATGTGATCGAGGCTCACCGCCAGGTTGTAGGCGAAGTCGGCGTTCTCCGGATCCGCGGTGTAAGCCTTGAAGTATTCCTGCTGCGCTTCTGCCCAGCGGTTTTGCTGAGCGAGCTGGTTGCCGAGCGTGAAGTTGAGGGCGTGCGCCGAAGGATCTGCGGCGAGCAGCGACTTGACACGGCTCTCGGTGGCGAGCGGGTCGCTGCGGCCCGAACGCAGCGAGATCAGCGCGGCCTGCGCCTGCGCGTCGCGCGGCTCGATCTGCAGCACGCGCATGTAGAGCGCTTCGGCGCTTTCGTAGCGCCCGCCGCGCACGTCGATCGCGGCTAGACCGAGAAGCGCGTCGCGATTCGTCGGCTCGTCGCGCAGGGCTTGCTCATATTCGCTGCGCGCCGACGCCAGGTCGCCGCCGGTGTAAGCGGCATAGCCGGCTTCGACCTTGGGGTTCACTTCAGGAGCATTGCGCAGGACTCGCGGGCTCGGCTCGCGCGCGAGCGGAGCGGGTTGTACCTCGGCTACGCGCTGACGCGGCCGCGTCGATTCGACCGGCGGCTCAGCCGGTGCGGGTCGCGCTGCCGCTGCAGGAGCCGCCGCGGGTGCCGGCGCCGCAGCCGTGGCGGGAGATGGAGCCGGAGTCGCGGCAGATACGCCGCTCGGTGGCAGGCCCGGGATCGCGTTCGGCGCGGCGACTATCGGCGCCACAGCGCCAGGCTTCGGTGCGGGGCCTGCATCGGCGACGGCGGTCTCCGCTTGCCGCGGCGGATTCAGGTTGACGAGCGACGGCGGCGGTCGCAGCTGGTACCAGAAATAGATCACGGTACCGATCGCGAAGACGCCCAGCGCGCTGATCGTGATGTAGAACGGCATCTTCGGATTTGGCTCGCGGAACTTCGCTTCGAAGACCTTGCGGGCGCTCGCGCGTCCTGCCGCTTCCGTCTGCTCGTCCGCGGCCGCGGCTTTCGCGGCAGGCTTTGCTGGCGAGGCACGCGGTGTGGGTTTCGGCGGAGGCGGCGGCCCTTCCAACGGCTCGAGCGTCGGTTCGGGCCGCACAGCGGGCTTCGCGGTCGGCGGCGGCACGAGGTCGTCGTTCAGGATCTCGAGCGGCGTCGAGGCGATGTCCGGCAGCTTGTCGCGCGTGAGGACGGGTTTGCGCTCCGGCTCCGCGGTCGGCGCGACACCTTCTGCGGCTTGGCCGCCTTCTTTTGCGCGGCGCTGCGCCTCTTCCTTTGCGCGCTCGGCTTTTTTCAGCGCTTCGAGCAGCAGGCTCATTTCGCCGAGCTACCCATCGGCTTGTCGCCCGGGCCAAGCGGCGGTTCGTCGCGCTGCGGATTCGGTCGGCGGATGAAATCCTGGTCGGGCAGCTGGTTTTTCAGGCTACGGTAGTCGCCCTCGATGCTCGGATCGTTGATCACCGTGGCGCGCAGGAAGATGACGAGCTCGGATTTCCGGCTGAGGTTGCTGCGGCTGCTGAAGATCTCGCCGATGATTGGAATGCTGCGAAGTCCTGGCACGCCCGTGTCGGTGTTCTCGACGATATCCTGCATCAGCCCGGCGAGCACGCCGATCTGCCCGCTCTGCAGCCGCAGAATCGAATCGAATTCGCGGGTCTCGAAGATCGGGATGATGTTCGGTACGGCATTCGGATTGCTCGTCGTCGCCTGCAAGGCCGGGTTCGGGTCGGGAACGGAATCGACGCGGCGGCGAATCGTCGGCCGCACGTTGAGCACCACGGAATCCGCCGGGCTGATCTGCGGAAGCACCGCCATCATGAAGCCCTCGGCGGCGATGTTCGGTGTGGTCGTGAATGTGGCGGGCAGCGCCGCTGTGCCGCCGCCGCTGACGGTGACCGATTGGCTCGAGGGCGTTACGGTGAAGTAGATGATGTCGCGGGTGACCCGCAGGATCGCCGTCTGGTTGTTGAGCACGGAGAGCTTGGGACTCGAAAGCACTTTCACGTCACCGAACTGCTCGAGCAGGCTCAGCGTAACGCTGAGATTGCTGCCGGCCGAGAGGAACGTAATGACCAGCGGGTTGGCATTGAACGCCGGAGTAGCCGAGGTGCTGGGCGGGATCGGCGGCTGATTGACGCTCACGCCGGACTGGCCCGGCGCGCGCAGGCGCTCCCAGCTGATGCCGCGCTGATACTCATTGCGAAGTTGCACCTCGGCCACGGTTGCTTCGATCAAGACCTGACGCTTGGCTCCGGCCATTACCTGGTCGAGGAATTCCTGCACTCGCTCGTGCTGCTTGGCTGTTGCGCGAACGTAGAGAACGCCGCTTTCGCGATTGGCGATCACCGACGCCGCCTCCTGATAAGTCGCGCTTGGCGTCAGGGATGGCGTTGCCGGGATCGCCGGCTGCGGGGTCGCGGGGGCGGCACCCGGTGCGGCCGCGCCGCCCGGCGCGCTCGCAGCAGGCGCCGCTGCTGCCGCGCCAGCCGTCGCCGCCGGAATGATGCGGTCGGTCTCGCGCAGGATGTCCTTCACGTTCTGCACGATCGATTCCCACAGCGTGTTTTGCGATAGGAGGTCGACCTGTGTTTGAGCCCCGGTCTTATTGACGTCCGCCTGCCCCTGGCCCTGGCCGAACACGGTTGAGGCGGTGGACTTCATCTGAACATTCCGCGCGGCGCTCAGGTAGTCGATCTTGTAGGAGCGCAGGAACGGCGAGTCGCGCATGACGACGAGCGTGTCGCCGTCCAGCTCGTAGCGCATGTCGACCTGGCGCGTGATGCGGGAGAGGAGCTGCGGCAGTGTCTGGTCGATCGCGTTCAGCGTCACGGATCCGCTGAGGTTGGGATCAATGTCGATCTGCAGCCGCGCGTCGCGGGCCAACGCAAACAGCAACTCCTGCACGCGCACGTTGTTCACCACCACGCTATAGGTTTCAGGGCGAGCACCGGCTCTCGGCTTCGGCAGCACCGGACTGATCTGAACCGGCGGCGGAATGCTGCCGGTCGGCGCGACCTCGCCGGCCTTGATATGGTTTTCTGCCGGCTTGATGGGGGGCTGGCCGCAGGCGACGAGCGCGCACGCGAGCACACCGACTGCCGCCCTTCTTCCCCAATTCATTTCCGCAAGCTCCCTTTGGCCGCAAGGATAACACGGAGTTGCCTGAGGAATCCGGCGTAACCGCCTGTCGCGCAGGCGTTTTCCCGGATTTACATTTGCTTGCGCAACTCCGCGAAGCTGCGCGGTGCCGTACGGAAAGCCTGCTGGTATTTCGGGGGCAATCGCCGCTCGGCTTCCTGGGCGTCTTTCGCGCTTTCGAAGGAGCCGTAGATGACGCGCATGCGCTGGCTGCCGGCTCCCATCGGGATGAGGTAGACGTCGGAGAGGGGCACCATGTCGCGCGCGCGGATGAGAAAACGCTCCATGCGCGCGGGCTCGGGGTTCTCGGTGATGAAGAGCTCGATGGCGTAGCTCTCATCCGGCGCGCGGTCGAGCAAATTGCGCGTGGCAGCGATTCGTTCGGAGAGGAGCTTCTGCCCGCCGGTGGCATAGGCCTGCAGGCGCCTGCGCTGATTCGGCGTCATCAGTGGCTGGGGCGGCTGCGATTCGGCGTCGGCCGCCGTGATCGCGTCGGCTTCTTCCTGGAGGTCAAGCTCGGTCTCCAGCTCTTCGCTATTAGCAGCCGGCCGCAGCATCGGCGGCATCGGTTTCGGCGCCGCCGCCTGCACCGGAACGACCGGTGCCTGCGGCTCATTGAGCAGCCATTGAATTCCGGCGCCGGCCGCGAGGCCGAGCGCGGCAGCCAGGGCGATCAGCAGGGCCGGGCGCAGCGTGCGCGGGCGCGACGACGCGGCGAACTCGGAATCGGCAATAGCCGCCTTGACATGGCGGTTGGTGACCGCATGGCTCGTCTCGCTATAGGCAGCAAGCAGCGCCTTGTCGGCGAGGATGTTGATGCGACGCGTGAGGCCGCCGGAGGCGTTCGCAAGCATCCGCCCGGCGCGCGGCGCAAACACCTGCGGTCCACGATAGCCGGCCGCGCGCATGCGGAAGTCCAGGTACTTGACGACTTCTGCCGTGGGCAGGGGCCGCATGCGGAAGCTATGCGTGATGCGATCGCGAAGCTGACGGAGCGACGGTTTGGCGAGGGTGGCGTCGAGCTCGGGCTGGCCGAAGAGCACGATCTGAAGCAGCTTGTGCCGGCTCGACTCGAGGTTGGAGAGGAGCCGCACCTGCTCGAGCGTGTCCTCCGGCATGACGTGCGCCTCGTCGATCAGGATCACGACGCGACGCCCGGCGCCATAGAGGGTAATCAGGTGCTCCTGCAGCTCGCGAAGCGCGACGGTGCGCCGCTCCGAGAGCTTGAGTTCGAGATCGTCGGCGATCGCCTGCAGGATCTCTTCGCGTGCGAAAGACGGCGTGGCGAGATAGATCGTCGCCACTTCGGCGGGCAGGCGCTCCATCAGCATCCGGCAAAGCATCGTCTTGCCGCTGCCGACTTCGCCCGAGACCTTGACGATGCCTTCGTCGTGCAGCACCGCATAGGCGAGCGCCTCGAGTGTCGCGCCGCGCTCCGCGCCTTCGAAGAAGAAATCGGTGTGCGGCGTGATGCGGAACGGCGGTTCGTTCAGTCCGAAGTGCTCGAGATAGAGCGCCAGGCTATTTCTCCTCTCCGCCGGAGGTATTCATCCGGCTATAGAGCGTGGTGCGGTTGATGCCGAGGAGCTTCGCCGCCTGGCTGACATTGCCGCGCGTGAGCCGCAGCGCCGCCTCGATGTATCCACGCTCCCAGTTCTTCAGCGTGTCATCCAGGTTGAAGCCGCCGGAGCGCTCGAGCTGCCGCAATGCCTGCTCGACGATCGCGCCGCCTTCCGTGCCGGTCGTGGGCGCCGGCGACTCGAGGTCGAGCTCCGGCTCGAGCTCGGCGACCGATAGCCGTTGGCCTGGATATTTGGTCGCCAGCCGTATGACGATGTTGCGCAGCTCGCGCACATTGCCGGGAAAGTCGTAGCGCTGCCAGCGCGCCGTCGCCGCGGCGTCGAGCTCGAAGGCTTGCGTTCCACCCTGGTGCGCTGCGAGCTGGCGAAAGTGCTCGAGCAGCACGAGTTTGTCGCCCTCCATCTCGCGAAGCGGGGGTACGCTCAGCGTAAAGACGGAGAGCCGGTGGTAGAGGTCGGCGCGGAAGCCGCCCTTTCTGACTTCGCGGCGCAGGTCGCGGTTCGTCGCCGCGATGACCCGGCAGCGCGCTGTGCGCCGCTGCGTCTCGCCGACGCGCTGGTATTCGCCGTTTTCAAGCACGCGCAGGAGCTTCGCCTGCAATTCGAGCGGCAGCTCGCCGATCTCATCGAGGAGCAGCGTCCCATCCTCCGCGTCCTCGAAATATCCGGACTTGTTGGCCGCAGCGCCGGTAAACGCGCCTTTCACGTAGCCGAAGAGCGTCGGCTCGACGAGAGTTGGTGCGATCGCCGCGCAGTTGAGCGTGAGATACGGGCGTCCGGCTCGTGGTGACAGGCGATGGAGGCTGCGCGCCGCCATCTCTTTTCCGCTGCCCGATTCGCCTTCGATCAGAACCGGATAGGGCGAAGCAGCGAATTGCGCGATCTGGCTTTTCAGCTTTGCTATCGCGGCACTGTCACCGACGAGATCGGCTTCATCACCCGCCGGCGCCTCGAGCGCACGCGACAGAAGCCGACGCAAGAGCTTCGGGTCGCTCGGCTTGGCGACGAACTCCCAGGCGCCGAGCGCACGCGCGTGGCGCGCATTTGCTGCGTCGTTCTGGCCCGAGAGAACGAAAATTTTCATCCTCGGCGAATGCGCGAGCAGATCCGCGATCAGCTGGAAGCCTTCGTCGGGCGAGTGAGGCGAGGGTGGCAAACCGAGGTCGACGAGCGCGAGCGGGGGCGGGCTATCGAGCTGGCGCAGGAGTGCGATGGCGCTCGCGCGCGACTCGCAGGCGTGAACCTCGAAATCGCTACCGAGCGCAAACGCGAGCGTGTCGGTGATGAGCGCATCATCGTCGACGACGAGGAGCGCCGGCCGCGCCTCAGGCAGTGATTGCGGACTGGTCGTCACGGATGCATCTCATGAAGGCGCGCTCGAGGCTTTGTTCGCCATAGCGCGCACAGAGTCCCTGCGGCGCACCGCGAAAACGCAGGCGCGCATGGTCGAGCACCGCAATGGAGGAGCAAAGCTCGTCGACGTCGGCCAGGACATGGGAAGTGAAAAACAGGGTGCGACCCTCCGCGCTCAGGCGCTGCAGCACGGATTTCACAGCCACCCGCGCGGCAGGGTCAAGGCCGCTCATCGGCTCGTCGAGCACATACATCTCGCGCTCGAGCGAGAAGCAGCCCGCGAGGCCGAGCTTCTGCGTCATGCCTTTCGAAAGGTTGCGCACCGGGCGCTCGAGCGCTTCGCGTTCGAGTTCGAGCTCATCGACCAGGCGTGCGACTCGCGCCGCGTCGTAGCCGACGCCGGCGAGCTGCGCGAGCGTGCGGAGGAACTCGGCGCCGGTGAGGTAATGCGGCGGCGTGAAACGCTCGGGCAAATAGGCGAGCGCGACGCGCGACGCGGGCTCGCGCGAAGACCTGCCAAAAATCTGAATCGATCCGGCGTCCGCCGAAGTGAGATCGAGGAGGCACCGGATGAGTGTCGTCTTGCCGGCGCCGTTCGCACCGAGGAGTCCGAAGGCTTCGCGCCGCGCGATTTCGAGCGTGACACCGTCAAGCGCGGTGACGCGTCCGTAGCGCTTGACGAGCGCTTCGATGCGCACTGCCAGCGCGTCGGCGGCTGCCTCCCCCATGCGGGATAATATTACGCTGCAGTGCAGCCAATCGTTGAAATCCGCAAGCTTGCATTCGCCTACGATCCGGCGCGCCCGGTGCTGCGCGACATCGATCTCACGATCAAGCGCGGCTCGGTCGTCGGCATCATGGGCCAGTCAGGGTGCGGCAAGACGACGCTCTTGCGCGTAATCATGGGCGCGCTGCGTCCGACGGCGGGAGAGGCACGGGTGCTCGGTCACGGCACGCGAGAGCTCGACACCGAAGGCCTCTACGCCATGCGGCGCAAAATGGGAATGCTGTTTCAGTTCGGCGCGCTCTTCACCGACATGTCCGTGTTCGAGAACGTCGCGTTCCCGCTGCGCGAGCACACCGATCTGCCGGACGATCTCCTGAACGATCTCGTCTTGATGAAGCTGCAGGCCGTGGGACTGCGCGGCGCGGCGCATCTCGCGCCGACCGAGCTGTCCGGAGGCATGGCGCGGCGAGTGGCGCTCGCGCGCTCGATCGCGCTCGATCCGCAGCTCATTCTCTATGACGAGCCGTTTACCGGACTCGATCCGATTTCCTTCGGCGTCATCGTACGGCTCATCCGGAATCTCAACGACTCGCTCGGCGCCACCTCGATCATCGTCACGCACGACGTACAGGAGGCGCTCGGCGTCGTCGATTACGTCTATTTCATGGCTGCCGGACGCGTCATCGCGCAGGGAACACCCGATGAGATCCGCGCAAGCGGCGAGCCTTTCGTGCGCCAGTTCGTCAACGGCAGCTCCGAAGGTCCGGTGCCTTTTCACTACCCGGCGCCGGGCTACGATGCCGATCTCGAGCTCGCCGCCGCCTAGATGCGTTTCGTAACGGACATGCGCGCGCGGATCGAGCGCCTGGGCACCAGCGTGACCGCCCATGTCTGGCGACTCGGCTTCGCCAGCCGCTTTCTCTTCTACCTCGTGGTGCATTCCGGCACCGCGCTCAAGCGCTTCCGACTCACCATCGCCGAGATCTACTTCGCCGGCGTCCTCTCGCTCATCATCATTCTCGTCTCCGGCCTCTTCGTCGGCATGGTGCTCGCGCTGCAGGGCTATGAAACGCTGCAGCGCTTCGGCGCTTCGGAGTCGCTCGGCGTGCTGGTCGCCCTGTCGCTCGTGCGTGAGCTCGGCCCCGTGGTCGCGGGCCTGTTGTTTGCGAGTCGCGCTGGCTCCGCCATCACCGCGGAAATCGGCCTGATGAAGGCCACGGAGCAGCTGTCGGCGATGGAGATGATGGCGGTCGATCCGATCGCACGCGTCGTCGCGCCGCGTTTCTGGGGCGGCGTGATCTCGATGCCGCTTCTTGCCGCACTCTTTTCGGCGATGGGAGTTTTCGGCGGCTACCTCGTCGGTGTGCAGCTGATCGGCGTCGACGCCGGCGCGTTCTGGTCGCAGATGCAGGCGGCCGTGGATGTGCGCAACGACATCATGAATGGCGTGATCAAGAGCGTGGTATTCGGTCTCGCGGTGACCTGGATCGCCGTGTTCGAGGGCTATGACGCCCCGCCGACCGCCGAGGGCGTGTCGCGTGCCACGACGCGGACCGTGGTGACTTCTTCGCTCGCCATCCTCTTTCTCGACTTCATCCTCACTGCACTCATGTTCACAGGAGGTAATCACCAATGAACCGCTCGACCATAGACCTCTGGGTCGGCGTCTTCGTCGTCGCCGGCATCGCCGGGCTCTTGTTCCTCGCCCTCAAGGTCGGGAACCTCGCCACGTTTTCGACGTCGCAGATCTACCAGGTGCAGGCCAAATTCGCGAACATCGGCGGTCTCAAGGTGCGCGCCCCGGTAAAAAGCGCCGGCGTGGTGATCGGCCGTGTGGCCGACATCCGCTTCGACAACGAGACCTACGAAGCGATCGTCTCGATCAACATCGACTCCACCTTCCAGTTCCCACGCGACACCACCGCGAAGATCCTCACCTCGGGCATTCTCGGCGAGCAGTATGTGGGCCTCGAAGCCGGCGGCGACGGCGTGATGCTCAAGAACGGAGACCGCCTGCGCCTCACGCAATCGGCGGTCGTGCTCGAGAACCTGATCAGCCAGTTCCTCTTCAACAAGGCGGCCGAAGGCAAGCCGGAGGCAAAGGACTCAGCTAAGTGACAAGGGTTTTGCTGCTCGCCGCGCTCCTCGGCGCGGCCACTGGCTGCGCCAGCACTGCGGAGCGCGATCCGCGCGATCCGTGGGAGCCGCTCAATCGCGGTATCTACAGCTTCAACGACAAACTCGACACCTATGTAGCCCGGCCGGTGGCGACCGGCTACACCAAGGTGGTGCCGAGCGAGATCCGCGAAAGGGTGCGAAACGTATTCGCCAATGTTGGCGACGTTTTCATTGGCGTGAACAATTTCCTGCAAGGAAAATTTGAAGACGGTGTCAGCGATTGGGCGCGCTTTGCGTTTAATACTACGTTCGGCATTTTTGGCATTCACGACATCGCCACCGACATGGGTTACGAGAAGCACAACGAGGACTTCGGCCAGACCTTCGGCCGCTGGGGCGCGCCGACCGGCCCGTACTTGGTGCTGCCGATCCTGGGCTCGAGCGACGTGCGCGACGGCATCGGCTGGGGCTTCGACTTCTATACCGATCCGCTGAACGAGACCGAGCCGTTTGCCGTGCACTGGGGTCTCGTCACCCTGCGCCTGATCCAGACGCGGGCCGATCTGCTCGATGCAAGCCGAATCCTCGAGGAGGCGGCGCTCGACAAGTATGTGTTCCAGCGCGACGCTTATCTGCAGCGGCGGCGCAACCTCGTCTACGATGGCCAGCCGCCAAGGGAGAAGGAACCCGAAGATGACTCGAGCAGCGACAAAAAACCTAATTAGCACCGCGGCGTTCGGCCTTGCGCTCACGCTGGGGGCGCCCGTGCGCGCGCAGGACGTGCCGCCGGACCAGCTGGTAAAGACGGTAACGCTCGAGGTGGTTGATCTCATCAAGAGTGACAAGGAGATCCAGGCCGGCAACCGGGCGAAGCTCATCCAACTCATCGATGCGAAAGTGTTGCCGCACTTCAACTTCAGCGCGATGACGGCGCTGGCGATGGGACAAAGCTGGAACAAGGCGAATCCCGACCAGAAGAAGCGGCTGACTGAAGAATTCCGCACGCTGCTCGTGCGCACCTATGCGAGCGCGCTCGCGGCCTATAGCGAGCAGAAGTTCGATTTCCGGCCGCTGCGGGCAAAGCCGACCGACACCGACGTTACCGTGCAGGTGCGAGTGCTGCAGCCGGGCACGCAGCCGGTGCCGATCGACTACAGCATGGAGAAGACCGCGGCCGGCTGGAAGGTGTACGACGTGATGGTCGGCGGCGTGAGCCTGGTCGCCAACTACCGGACCGAATTCAACAGCACGGTGCGCGAGTCCGGCATCGATGGGCTGATCAAGAACCTCGCGACGAAGAACAAGTCGCTCGAAGGTGCCGCCCTGGAGAAGAAGAAGTGATTCGGCGCGAAGGGCCGCGCCTCGTCGTTTCCGGCGCGGTCACGCTCGGCAATGCCGCGGCGCTCCTCGAAGAGGGCCGCCGCCATATCGCCGAGGGCGTGCAGACGGTCGACCTCGCGGAAGTGAACGAAATGGATTCGGCGCTCCTCGCGGTGCTCCTCGCGTGGCTGCGCGACGCGCGCAGCCGCGAGAAGAAGCTTTCGTTCGTCAACCTGCCTGAGTCGCTCCGGACGATCGCCCAGCTCTACGGCGTCGACCGCCTCATCCCCACCTCCTGAAGGCAATCGAAGTCCGCGAGGTCCAGAAGTGCTATGGCGAGCTGCGCGCGCTCGCCGGCGTGAGCCTCGCGGTGGAGGAGGGAGAGTTCTTCGGTCTGCTTGGCCCTAACGGCGCCGGCAAGACCACGCTCATCAACGTCATTGCCGGCCTCGTGCGCGCCGATGCGGGCGATGCGCGCGTCATGGGCGCGGACGTGCGTGCAGATTACCGGCGCGCGCGGCGCATGCTCGGCGTCGTGCCGCAGGAATTGGTGTTCGATCCCTTCTTCACCGTTCGCGAGACGCTTCGGCTGCAATCGGGTTACTACGGCCTGCGCCAGAACGACGCGTGGATCGACGAAGTGATGCATCACCTCGATCTCACCGGCAAGGCCGATGCCAACATGCGCTCGCTCTCCGGCGGCATGAAGCGCCGCGTCCTCGTCGCGCAAGCGCTGGTTCACAAGCCGCCGGTCATCGTGCTCGATGAACCCACCGCGGGCGTCGACGTCGAGCTGCGCCAGGGCTTGTGGCAGTTCGTGCGCCGCATGAACCGCGATGGGCACAGCATCGTCCTCACCACCCATTACCTAGAGGAAGCGGAGACGCACTGCAGCCGCATCGCGATGCTGAAGGAAGGTCGCATCGTCGCGCTCGATACCACGCGCAACCTCCTCGGCACCTTCTCCGGCTTGGAACTCAGGCTGCACATCGATCGCACCGAGCTGCCGCCCGGCGTGCCGGGCCGCATCGTCTCGGCCGATGGCGGCGATTTCCGGCTTCGGCTCGCAAACTACCGCGAGCTCGAGAATGCGCTTGTCGGCTTGCGCCAGGCTGGGGTCGCCATCCGCGAGATGGAAGTGAGCCCGCCGGACCTCGAGGAAGTCTTCCTGCGCCTCACCGGGAAAGCATCGTGAATCGCTTCCTCACGCTTTGCCACAAGGAGCTCCTGCGGTTCTTCAAGGTGGGCTTCCAGACCGTCGCCGCGCCGGTGCTGACCACGCTGCTTTACCTGGTGATCTTCGGGCATGCGCTCGAAGGCCGTCTCGAGGTCTATCCCGGCCTGCATTACTCGGCGTTCCTCGTGCCGGGTCTCGTGATGATGAGCGTGCTGCAGAACGCCTTCGCCAACAGCTCATCCAGCCTCATCCAGTCGAAGATCACCGGCAACATCGTGTTCGTGCTCCTCTCGCCGATCTCCTACGCGGAGTTCTTCGCCGCCTACATCACCGCATCGATCGTGCGCGGCTTGGTGGTTGGTGTTTTCGTTCTCGCCGTCGCCTTGGCCTTCGTTTCGGTACCAGTCCACGCTCCGCTCTGGGCGCTCGCCTTTGCCTTGCTCGGCGCGGCACTCCTCGGCACGCTGGGCCTCGTCGCCGCCGTGGCGTCGGACAAGATCGATCA